>DATACQ010000642.1:0-4011 GCA_036258955.1 Binatia bacterium | reverse complement strand
CGATCCTTTTTTTCGACCGGCTTTTGACCTGATCTTCCGCGAACCGCTGGGCGCCGCGCTTCAAGCGTTAATTAATCTGCAGCGACGCAATCAAGGGCTGCGCCTCGTAGAAGAAAACCCACTGCATGATGAAGAAGGGCTTGTACGCTCGATCATCACGGACATGGCCGCGTACATGAATGATCATTACAAACCAGGAACGTACGAGCGCGGCGGCAACACCAAAACCCACGGCGTCGTGCGCGCGGAATTCGTCGTGCGCGATGATCTGCCGGCGAGATTTCGCAAAGGGGTATTTGCGGAAGCGCGCAGCTTTCCTGCCTGGGTTCGTTTCGGCGGGCCCGGACCTGCCTTACCCCCCGATATCGAAGATGTCGGCGTACTCAGCATAGGGATTAAGCTCATGGGCGTGGCAGGACCGAAGCTCCTGGAGGATGAGAAGTTTACTCAAGATTTCACTGGCATCAGCACGCCGATCTTCACGACTCCGGACGTCCGGGAGAACGCTAAACTGCAAGCGTTAAGCCGCAAGGGCTTACCGCTGTTTTACTTCATCAGCCTCTTCGATTCTCATCTACTGGATGGCGGCTTTCAGGCTTTGTGGGCGCGGACGCAGACGAGTCCGTTAGAAACACAGTACTGGGGCTGCGTGCCGTACTTGCTCGGCCCAGGCCAAGCGATGCAGTATACCGTGCGACCGCGAACCTCAAAGCGCACGCGCATCAAAGGACTGCCGTTCCGGCCCTCGGACAACTATCTGCGCGAAAATATGGCGCTAAGGCTCAGCCAGGAAGACGTAGAACTGGACTTTCTCATTCAACTACAAACGGATCCGCATCGCATGCCCATCGAAAACGCCTCGGTGCGGTGGCCGGAAAAACTTTCTCCGTACGTTCCGGCGGCGGCGCTGCGCATTCCAAAACAAAAATTCGACTCCCCCGCTCAACTCGCCTTTGCACATCATCTTTCCTTCAACCCCTGGCATGCGCTCCCCGAGCATCGGCCCCTGGGTAACCAGAACCGCGCGCGCTATCAAGTGTATCGGGAACTTTCTCATCTGCGCCAGTCGATGAACCAAACAGCTCACCGGGAGCCCACCGGCAGCGAGTCCTTCGACTAAGACGCGGCTGAGCGCGCTAAAATCGTGCCGCGGAGGGATCAGGCCCCATTTTCATTCTCTGTCGGCGCGCGTAAAATCAGGAACCACTCCGTCGTAAAAGTCGTTTTTGCTCTCGGTTAGCGGTAGAAATCTACAGGCCGATCCTGCTTATATACCTCAGCGCGCGAATGCTCGGGAGGAAAAAGTATGCTCCGCCCCGCGTCGTGACAAACTGTGGCAGACCAGTGATGCGGCGGCTCAAGCCCTCCGTTTGCGGTATGGAGAAACCGTCACTTGCGGGGCAACCTGGAACCGGGGCGCGATGGCCGAGCAACGGATCGCTTTCGGCTGCGAACCCGGCGAACTTGGCGCTTATCATCCAGGCATTCTGGACGAACTCGAATTGCCGGCTGATGTTCGCTACAAGTCCGATGAAGTAAATTCCGCGTTCTTCGTTGTCGGCTTGAGAGTTGTTGATCGCCTGCTCCGCCTCCATGGTACTGCCGTATTTGCGGCCGCGCCGCAAAATCCGGTGAAACCGGGTCGCCGCGACCAGGTCTTCAGCGATGTGCGCGCTCTTAAAGCCCAAAATGCGACCGAGGCGCGCGAGAAATCCTGCCGGCTGTCCCGGCAAGTCGGCATTGCGCGGATTGGCGCGCCGAATATGCGCGCCTACCGGACAGCGCTCGCCGAAAAAATCGCTATCGTACGTGAACTGGTTATAGGCGATATCGTGCGGCTTCGGTCCCACCCCCGGAATCGGCTCGCGACTAAGCGGCGCCAATGCCTCGCCGTGCATCCTCCGCCCGACCATTGCTTCCGCAAGCAACTTGCGCTGTGCCGGATCCCCGTCAGCTTGACGGTCGAGAAAACTCCAGAAGGTATGCACTCGTTGGTGCAGGTGACGAAGCACCAGATACGAGCCATTGCGGCCGAAGTCGCGCATGGTGGGTTGATCCTCCGCACGCCAAAGTTCCGCCCAGGGGTCATCTTGAGCCGCCAGCAGCGGATGGTCGGTGTATTTTCCATACTCGTTGGGATAACCGAGCACGAATTCGCCAAGAGCCGCTTCGTTGCTATAGAAGGGTTGGTCGAAAGTATCGGCTTCTTGCCTCCTATCCCAGTCGAGCTTCGGTTGGTTGATGCCATCGACGAAGCCAAAGGGCTCCTTACCGTCGAGGAACGAGCACGCCAGGCATGTCACTTGCCGCAATCCCGCCGCCGGCAAGCTTGATGCGATGCTTTCGCGAAAGATGTCAAGGGCGCCGTCCCGGGCATATAGCATGAGCAGCACGTGCGGAACCTTCCCGGGGCTGCCCCAACTCCACGATTCGGGCGCATTGACGCCGAGATCGCCAAGCCGGCGCGAGCGGCTTTCTTCGCCCGCCATTCCAGAGACAAACTCGTTTGAGAATTGCGCTATCAACGCCTTTGGCAGCTCCAGCGCTTCAAACCCTTCTCGGGTGAGAGCGATTTGTAAGGCCGTGATCGGCGGTTCCGGCAACTCCTCTGCAGTGGTGACTTTCACGTCCTTTAACCAGCGGCGCGTTGCCCCGGGGTTATCAATCTCCAGGAGAAGAAAACAGGCCTCGGGAAGATGGCCGTAACCGAAACGCAGGATACCTTGCACATCGGGATAATCTACGGGAGTCTTGTCCATGTTCGCTAAAGCCTCACAGCAACTTCAGCCAGGCGCGCAGCTCTTCATCGTTCATCGCCGGTTTTTCGATGCCCGCGCGGATTTTGCTGTTTCTTTCGAGATCAAAGGCGGTGAGACCGGGGTGCGAGTTGTACCAGACCTCGGTGGGCAACTGATGGCGGCGGATGAACTTCTTGAATTTCTGCTCATCCTTGGCGCCGTCTAAAATGAGCCAGCGCGACCGTGGGTAGCCAACCCCGTTGCTGAAGACGAGGTTCAAGCCCCAGGCGACTTTGTTGATGAAATCGTCCATGTAGCTTTCCAGGCTGCCGTCATAGTTGCTCGCGAAAAAAAGCAGGCGTTTGTTGTCCAAGAATACCCAGCGGGCGAAATGGATGGTCTTAACACGCGTCAGATAGCCGTGATTGAACACATGGCGCGCCCCGTAGTTTAAAATCCAAATGAGGAAGCTGACGGTCCAGCGCCGAAACAGCCCCGGCTTCACCGCTCCGAGGGCGCTGAATTGATTGGTGACATCGTGGTCTTCCAGCGAGGCCAATTTCTGCACGTGATCGACATCGGGCCGCGGGGTGATTTCCGGATCGCGTTTTTCCCGCCGGCGCAGTTGGTAGGCAAACACAGGTGAATAGATTAGCAGTAAGGGCGCGGCCAGAAGCAAAACGAGCGGCACGCCGAGCAGATGGAGCAGCTCGCGCGCTCGCCAGGCGAGCGGTGTCGGCTCGGGCGGACTCAACAGCAAGCGGCCCGCCGCGACTTCCGCCCGCACCATCTTCTGGAGCACGTGCAGAATCTGCCTGGAATCAAGGGTGCTGAGATCGGCGCTGTGTCTTTCGATATATTTTACGAGGGCGTCTCTGAGCGCGCACTCCTCGCGCACTTGTCGAACGGTGCGGCCGATCCAGTTGACGTAATTGGCCGCGGGAAGCTTGCTGCGTGCCTGCAACCATTTCAGGAGATCCACACCTTCTTCGAAACCGTGGCAATGGGAGAACACTCTGCGCAATCCACTATCCGCCACAGCGACCAGTTCTCGCAGAAACTCCTCGGCAGATCCATCGCAGTCGCCCAAGAACGCCAGCGACTTGGGCCAGTCGTTGGGCGCGAAGCCGTATGCCAGGAGATCTTCGGCCGTGGAGTGATCGAGAATCACAAAACGCGCGAAATGCAGGCGCTCCAGCCTGGCAAACGGCACCACAGGATTGTGTGGATTGACGACGCCAGGCCGAAGGTTCATGGTCTCGAGGATCGCTCG
>DATACQ010000641.1:0-2107 GCA_036258955.1 Binatia bacterium | reverse complement strand
GAGATCGCGGCGCAGGCGCGCCTGCACTCGCCGGACAGCCGCGATCTCGCCAAGGATCATCCGCTGGAACGGGTCACCCATTTTCTCGAGGCGATGCCGGAGCATTACTTTCTTTCGGTGTCGGAACCCGACATTCCCAGGCAGTTTGCGTTGATGGAACAATTCAGCGGGAACGACGCGATCAGTTACGTCGAGCATTTCCCCGAGCGCCATTGCAGCTCGCTGGTTGTTTGCACCCTTGATCGGCCGGGGCTGTTCGCCGCCATCACGGGGGTACTGACCGCGTTCAATCTCAACATCCTCAACGCGCGCATATTTACATCCAGCGATGGCAGGATTCTCGATATTTTCCGTATCTCCCATGGCACGCGACCGGAAGTCGCTATGGCGCAAAGCCGGTGGGCCAAGTTTCGCGAGAATTTAAACCAGGTTCTGGCCGGCGAAGTCGATCTGGCAAGCTTGGTCGCGTCATCCCAAAGAGGCGTATTGCTGCAAAAACGCGCCCCGAAGGTCTCGACGGTCGTTCAGATCGACAACGAAGCATCCGAGCACTTCAACATTGTCGAGGTGTTCACCGAGGATCGCATCGGCGTTTTATTCAACATCGCTCATGAGCTGCACCAACTAGGCCTGTCCATTCATGTGGCAAAAATATCGACTAACGTTGATCAGGTGGCGGATGTCTTTTACGTGGCGGATCAGAACGGAATGAAAGTCGCGGATCGGGACCGGCTGGAACAAATCAAAGATTCGCTCCATCAGCGACTGGCGCCGCAACATGAAAGACGCGCTCAGCCCGCATATTGATCGCTTTCTTTCGGTGATCGCGGTCGAAAAGGGGTTGGCGCGCAACACCGTGGAGGCTTATAGCCGCGACTTATCCCGCGTCTCAGAATTTCTCGTCGGGCAGTCGATCTATAACTGGAACGAGGTAAAGCCGATCGACGTTCGCGCGTACGTATCTTGGTTGACGCGCCAGGGCTTAAGTCCAAAGACAGTGGCGCGGCACGTTGTGACCCTGCGGCGCTTCTACCGCTTTTTGGAGACCGAAGGGCTGACTACGGAGAGTCCGCTGCCGACGCTGCATCTCCCCAATGGCGCTCGTAAACTGCCTCAAACTCTGTCGCTCGAAGACCTTCGCCGCCTGTTGGATCAACCGGATCCGCAGACAGCTTTGGGGCGGCGCGATCAGGCGATGCTCGAGCTCCTCTACGCCGCCGGTCTGAGAGTCTCCGAGCTGGTTTCGCTGCAAACGCAGCAGATCGATTTGGACAGCAATTACCTAATGGTGAAGGGGAAAGGCTCCAAGATGCGCGCAGTTCCGTTCGGCCGTTGGGCGCGTGAAAAGTTGGTGCGCTATTTGGGTGAAGTGCGTCCGATGCTAGCGCGAAGCGGCACCCCGTTCTTATTTGTCACTCGTTCCGGTAAACCGATTACGCGGCAGGGGTTCTGGAAATTGCTGCGCGGCTACGCTCTGGCCGCGGGAATAGAAAAGCGTGTGACGCCGCACATGCTGCGCCATTCCTTCGCCACCCATTTGCTCGAAGGTGGCGCCGACCTTCGCGCCGTGCAGTCGATGCTCGGCCATTCGGATATTTCCACGACACAGATTTATACCCATGTGAATGGCGCGCGTCTTAAAGAAGCGCACCGAAAGTTTCATCCCCGCGAAAACAACCAGAAGAAACAAAAAGTCTCTAGTTCCTAGTTGGGTTATTCACGCAGTCCAGGCCGGTGCGTAAGCCTCTCCGATCGCGGCCATGACGGGGTCTTGGGTCTAGAGTCCAGAGTCTAGCGTTTTTAAACTAACCCGAGACCCTAAACACAAGACCCGAGACTGATTTGTGTGTCCGCTCGCTCCGAGGCTTACACTCCGGCGTTACAGTTTGTCACAGGCTGCTCAAAACATTCAGAGGCGAGGCGCGCGAAAATAGACGAGCGGAGGCGTACGTCGGCCAGTACGTTGGAGCGAGGCGATTGAGCGCAACGAAGCCTATGAGTCTTTTCAGCAGCCTGCCAGCTTGTCTTTTTGCAGGGCTTCCCGTACACCTATTGAAGTTACCCGCTAACGAGCAGTTATTGGAAGACACCCTACGACAGATCGCCG
>DATACQ010000640.1:0-10100 GCA_036258955.1 Binatia bacterium | reverse complement strand
TTTTAGAAGGTACGGATCATCTCATCTCGGAGGGCGCGAACTTTAGTTGGGAAGAAGCCGAGGCGAAAAGCTTGAGGATTCTTGTTGAATTCAAAGATTCTGGCGGCGAATGGACTACTTACGAACTCGGATCCGGCTTTTTGATCTCCGGTGAGGGCTATTTCGTGACCGCTTACCACGTGATGAAATACTGCCTTCAGACCAAGAAGGCCGCCGTAAGCTTCGCTGACCCGGTATCCTGCTCTGGATCGCACCCGCAACTTCGCTACAAAGCTTCGAATCGCGGCCAATTCTTTGAAATCGACGTCATCTCTCATCTGCGCGAGCAAGATTCAGTTGACACGAAAGCGACGCAAAGCCCGGACGATACAATAAAGCAACGTGACTTTGTCATCGGCAAGCTAAGAACGTCACGTACAAATCTCCCTCATTGGAATATTAAGGATTTCGGCGAAGGTACCATCGATCTAAAACGTCCCGCCGCCGAATTCGAATTACAGCCGATCTATCCCCCGAAGAAGGTCTTTGCCGTGGGTTATCCGGGCAAACGTGAGTTCGCGATTACGGCCGGCTATTTAAACTTGAAGGAAGCTCAACGCCGAGGCTACTTTGCCGCTGACATCGAGGTCTATTCTCCCGGGTACCTGGAGAACGTCGGAATTCCCGCTGATACCCGGTGGGGAATTCGTGTGGAGAACCACATGAGCGGCGGCGCTGTTGTAGATGCCGATGGCTTCGTCGTCGGCCTGATTGTCAATGGACACGCGAATACTACGGGCGTTCTTTCCATAGAAAATGTATTGGAGAATTTCACATCGCGATCTGATACCGTAGGAGGCGACCGTGCCGTCGTTCTTGTTCCCACGCAAGTTCCCCTCTACTTACGGAAACAGTCGTATACCCATTAGGCCGCGTCGTGGGTATAGGCGGCCTCGCCTGACCGAAATCATTTCCCTGAGCCTCTGCTGATGTTGCTGCCGATTCTATGTACCAGTGCAGTGTCCCATAATTGATAACAGGGCCTGCGGTGTTTCGCAGCTTCAGGACGGTTCATTGGTGATTCAAGCTGCAGGTGTGAAACGCAGCAATGTAGAGCGCGGCACCTAAGAACAAGGCCTGCCTCAACTTACAAACATGGTTCATGGCATATTCCTTGCTCGCCCTCATTGCATAAAATATCTTTCGCTGAACCTGTGGAGGTTTTCATGGCGACTGACGAAAGCAATTTGGTAACGCAATCCCACGAAGCTGCGCAAGATTTAAGAACGCGCTTATCTGATGCGTCGCAAACAGCTAAAAATAGAACCAGCCAGCTTGCGACTCAGACGGCAACGAGAGCGCGTGAGGTCACAAGCGAGGTTGGGCATCAGATCAAAGAGTTTGGCGGGAGAATCCGCGATAAATGGCCTCATGAAAGCATGCGCAACACGACCCACAAGGTAGCCGACACTCTCGAGCACACAGGAGCCTATCTCGAGCAAAAAAACCTCGACGGTATGCTGGAAGACTTAGCAGGAGTGATACGACGCTATCCACTGCAATCCTTGTTGGCAGGTGTTGCGATCGGGTTTTTGCTTTCGCGAAAAAGACGGGATGAATACTGATGGCTATTCATAATATTGACGAGGGAAAGCCGAGTATCGGTGTGCTGCTGGGCGGCATCATATCCGATATGCGCAACCTTTTTGTCCAAGAGCTAAGATTGGCTAAATTGGAGATCGGTGAGGACGTTCGCCGGGTGAAAGCTGCGGTTGCCGTGTTGGCAATTGGAGGAGCCATTCTGGCGCTCGGCGCCGTTCTACTGATTTTAATGCTGGTGCATTTGCTGGATGCCGTCACGGATTTGCCGCTTTGGGGCGCATATGGAGTTGTCGCCGCCGTCATGTTGGTGGTCGGAATCGGAGTTTTGATTGCAGGAAAGAAAAAAGCAGAACACGTAGGTTTGGTGCCGCAGGAGACGGCGGATGCGATTAAGGAGGACGTGGGATGGATCAAAGCACACATGAAATCCAACGGGAGCGAGAGCAGACCCGTGCCGCATTGACGGAAAAAATCGAACTGCTCGAAGAACGGGTTCGTGACACCAAACGCGCCGTGAAGCAAAAGTTCGATTATCGCTATCAGACCGAAAAACAGCCTTGGAAGATGCTTGCGGCCTCGGTTGCCGTTGGGTACTTGGTCGGCAAAAAGTTCAGGTCCGCCCCGGCTCCTCGGCGGGTGCCGGTGCAACCAACTCACACTGCTGAAATAGCTCAGAAATCGACGGTTAAGGGAGCGCTAGTCGGCGCCATTGTTCCTATGCTCATGGAAGTTGTGAAAACCGCATCGCTCCGAGCGCTTACTTCGCGTGCTGGTTCAGAGACTCGCGGGCGCGGGCAATCACGAGTGCTGACTCCGTTTCGCGATGAACCGGCTCATCATCCAGCTACTGTTCCGAGCAAGCCCACGATAGAACGATAAGCCTTCCTCCTGCCAGCGAGATAGGAAAGCAGATACATAAGAACTAGTACCGCTCGTTTCCCTTTCCTTTCGAGAGAACTCCGGGATTGTGTGCCTACGATGAGCAAGCGTTTCTTCGGTCGCCGCAACGGTAGTACTGAGGAGACGCCGAACATTTGCGGAAGCGCAACTATCAAGGAGAAGAACAAGCTACCGCCATTACAGATCATGCCCCCTGTGAGTTTGTACCGTGCGCCGCTCTCTAAGAGGTTACTCCTCGGCTGCACTTCTTTGTCTTTTGCCCAATGCACAAATATCCGAAAACTTTCTCTTCTACTTAGTGGCACCCGGATTGCTGCTCTGAGATTTTGAGCACCTCGTCCCGCCGCAGCTTCGCTCAGGTTCAGGATAACTGGTCAGCAGGACAGGTTCAGGCGAGGTTAAGTCCCGACGCGTCGCCTCAATCCTCAGCCTTCTTCTAAGGAGAGCCACGCGTAAGGCTGAAGACGCTGCACCCGTTGGCGTCCTTCAGAGAGGTGGCAGATGCGAATTGCCCAGGTGGCTCCGCTCTACGAAAGCGTGCCTCCAAAACTCTATGGCGGCACAGAACGAGTGGTTTATTGGTTGGTGGAAGAACTTGTCCACCAGGGACACGATGTCACGCTTTTCGCGAGCGGTGACTCCGTCACGAGCGCACGTCGATTGATCGCTCCCTGTCGCGCTGCGCTGCGGCTCGATCCTCGAGTGGAAGAGCCGCTGGCGCATCATCACATCATGCTCGATCAGGTTTTTAGCGAAGCTGCGTCTTTCGACATCATCCATTTCCATATCAGTTATCTGCATTTCCCGTTGGTGCGGCGCTGCAATGTGCCACATCTTACTACGGTTCATGGCAGGCTTGACATCCCGGATCTCGTCCCCTTGTATAAAAAATTCTCGGACGTCCCGCTGGTATCTATCTCCGACCATCAGCGCTGCTATCTCCCTTGGGCCAATTGGCAGGGCACCGTTCATCATGGGTTGCCTTTGAGCCTCTACTCTTACCGCCCGCCGAAGGGAGACTACCTCGCGTTCCTCGGGCGTATTTCTCTAGAGAAACGCGTCGATCGCGCCATCGAGATCGCCACACGCGCCGGTATTAAACTCAAAATCGCCGCAAAAATCGATGCTGCCGACCGGAAGTACTACCACAAAACTATTGAGCCGCTGCTAAATAATCCTTTGGTGGAATGCATCGGTGAAATCGATGAACAGGGAAAACAACAATTTCTCTGCAACGCACGAGCTTTGGTTTTTCCGATCGATTGGCCGGAGCCGTTTGGTCTAGTCCTCATCGAAGCGATGGCCTGCGGCACGCCGGTGATTGCGTTCGGCCGCGGTTCGGTTCCCGAGTTGATCGAAAACGGCGTGACAGGGTTTATCGTCGGTAGTGTCGACGAGGCACTTGCGGTATTGCCCAAGCTTGAGAGTTTCGATCGCGAGGCTTGCCGACAAGCGTTTGAACGGCGATTTTCCGCTCAGCGCATGACCGAAGATTATTTGCGAATTTATCGGCGCCTCATTGGCGGTCGTTTCCGCCGCTCGGCCGCTTATCGCGGCTCCATCTCCAATTTCGTGGCGCACACGTCGGATTAAGATCAGGGGCCCTAGCACGTGCCCTACAACTAAATCCTAGCGAAGCACCACATTGACACCGCCCTCCCGCCGTTGTACTCCGACGCCGCGGAACGAACGATCCACTACGAGATCAACGTAGGAGGCCCCGACACGCAGGTCTTTGATGCGTACTTCTTCGACAAGATCCGGCAGTGAAGGCGATGTGAAATAAACCGTCGACTGCCCGGCATCAACGGAGAGCCCGAGGCAGGTCTGCAACAGCAAAAACACTGAACCTGCCGCCCAGGCCTGAGGTGAGCACGCAACCGGATACAGCGTCGGGCCGACTCCTTCGCGCCGCGGGAATCCGCAAAAAAGTTCAGGCAGTCGTTGCAACTCAAAAAACAGGCTGGAACTAAACAATGACGCCATAATCGTGTTCACTTCTTCTTTGAGGCCGTAGCGGGCGAATCCCGCGGCAATCAGTGAATTATCGTGCGGCCAGACGGAACCGTTGTGATATGCCATCGGGTTGTAGCGCACTTCCGAGGCGTCCAAGGTGCGAATGCCCCAACCCGAAAAAGAACCTTCATTTAACAATGTTTGCGCTACTCGGCGCGCATATTCATCGCTCGCAATGCCGGTAAACAGGCAGTGGCCGGCATTCGAAGCTTTAATCTTGCAAGGGCGCTTAGCGCGATCGAGCGCAATGGCGTATGTGGAAAGATCTTCGCACCAAAAAACATCGTTAAAGCGTTCTTTTAAGAACTGTGCTTTCGCCATCAACTCTTCAGCTTTGCCTGCATTGCCCAAGGCGGAGGCAAGCCGGGCCGCTGCAAGCCTGGCGGCATAAACGTAACCCTGGACTTCGCAGAGGGCGAGGGGAAACTCCGGAAGCGATCCATCGGCGTGCGATACCGAATCCCAGGAATCCTTCCATCCTTGCTGCACCAGGCCCTGTTTCGAGTGGCGCATCGTTTCTACAAAGCCGTCGTTGTCGGTATCGCCGTGGATATCAATCCAGTCCAGAGCGCGCAGTATATTTGGCCAGATGGATTCTATGAACTCCAAGTCAGCCGTGCGCTCGAAGTAGGCTCCCGCAAGCATGATGAAAAGGGGAGTGGCGTCGGTGCTGCCGTAATAGCAATCGAACGGAATCTCCTGAAGCGCCGCCATTTCGCCCCTACGAGTTTCATGCAGGATCTTGCCCGGTTCGGCATCTTTTTCCGGGATTAACTTATTGGCTTGTCCGGCGGCGAGGTAGCGCAATACGCCGCGAGCGACCAGCGGGTTGACCAAAAGAAACTGCATGGCAGTAATGATGCCATCCCGCCCGAAGGCGGTGCTGAACCATGGCACACCGGCGTATGGATAGGCCCCGAAAGGAGTTTCCGTGAACATCATGTGCAGGTCGGAAAGCGACCGCTCGAGCCAGCCGTTGAACTCCTGGTTGGAAGTCGAGATTTTACACTCCTCTGTTCTGAGCGAGTTGAGCGCTTCTTTGGCTTGTGCAAGGGCCGTCGCTCGAGAGCGACGCGCAGCTTGGCAGGAGTCAGCTTGGAACGAATACGCCAAGCAATAGATCTCGTCTTTCTTGCTGGTCAGAACCGTGCTGAAGAAGGCTTCCGTGCTCGTGAGCGAGGCGGGCGCGGGGTCGAAGCTGATTTCGGTTCGCCGGACGACGCTGTCGAGACCGCGATAGGCGAGCACCACGTTCTGCGCTCCGACTTCAGTATCTAAGCGCGTGCCTCGTTTCGCACGTTTGACGCCGCGAACCTCGAAGATATCCGCAAAATCAGAGTCGAATTGAAATGAAAAATTGATCTCCACGGGCAAGAGGCCGTAATTAGTCATTCTCAACCACTCATAACACGTCGCCTGCCATACGAACTTCCCCCTAAAGATATGCAAGTCTCCGCGGCGGAGGACAATGGTCTCTTTCCCGTAAACATCAGGATTGGTCAGGTCGACCGTGAGCAGTAGATTGTCACGTTGCACCGTCGAGCTAAGGAGAAATGGAAGGGTGCTTCCCAAATTGAAAACGAGGTGCGACAGATAACGAGTTCCTTGATGATAAATTCCTTGCTCTCCAAGTCCGGTCTGACGAATATCTCCATGAGGATCAAAAATGGCAAAGCTATCGCCGTGCTTTAAAACTCTTGCCTGCTCGGTCGCGCTCGAAGGAGCTGCAATGTAGTATTGATCAGTTAGACGAATGACGTCATCCATTTTCTACGCCTCTGCTAGTTCAAAGCCAATATGCTTCATAATGCTTCCAGTCCGCTGGCACTCGTTTGCTGGCGTCGAGGGCCGGAAGCCGGCCGCTGATCGTTGAATTGCAGCAGATCCTACGGCTCGAGAACCACTGGGGACGGTAAGAGTGATTTATATTTGACTATTATACGGCCTTAATCTTGCAACGGAAACCGGCATCATGCGCTATCTTGGTTTGGCCTGCGATTACGATGGTACCTTGGCCCATGCGGGACGGGTTGCCGATAAAACCGTTGCCGCATTAGAGCGGTTGCGTGCCTCCGGCCGCAAGCTCATTCTTGTCACCGGGCGTGAGCTGCCGGATTTGCTCTCGGTGTTTCCGCGCACGGATCTCTTCGAGTGGGTGGTTGCCGAAAACGGCTGTCTTTTATATCGCCCTTCAACTCAGGAGAAGAAACCGCTCAGCGAACCGCCTCCCGCGAAGTTCGTGTTGGAACTGCAGAAGCGCAACGTCGCACCGCTTTCGATCGGCCAGTCCATCGTGGCTACCTGGACGCCGCACGAAACCACCGTCTTGGACGTTATTCGCCAGCTTGGGCTCGAGTTGCAGGTAATCTTCAACAAAGGTGCCGTGATGGTGCTTCCGGCGGGGCACAATAAAGCTACCGGACTTGCAGCGGCATTAGACCAAATGCTTTTATCGCCCCATAACATCGTCGCCATCGGTGATGCCGAGAATGACCATGCTTTCTTGAAATTTTGCGAGTGTTCGGTTGCGACCTCCAATGCTCTGCCGGTGCTCAAGGAGAGCGTCGATTTTGTCACCGCGGGCATCAACGGCGCCGGCGTAACGGAACTTATTGACGAGATCATTAGAACCGACCTAAGCGAGCGCGAGCCTCTGCTTAGCCGGTATCATATTTTGTTAGGTACTCGAGAAAACGGTGAGGAGGTCCGAATCGGGATGCCGGGTTTGAACCTCTTGCTGGCGGGATCCTCCGGCGGAGGCAAGTCAACCGCAGCGACCAGCATCGTCGAACGCTTAGTCGAGCAACGATATCAATTCTGCTTGATCGATCCCGAAGGCGACTACGCCATCGAAGATGCAGTGACATTGGGCGGCCAAAACCGGCCGCCGACGATTGACGAGGCATTGAGCGTGCTTAACGATCCGCACGATAATGCCGTGATTAACTTAGTCGGACTGGCGCTGAACAAACGTCCCGAATTCTTTCTGTCGCTGCTGACCCGGCTGCAGGAGCTACGCTCTCTAGCGGGACGCCCCCACATGATCATTGTCGATGAAGCGCATCACGTGCTGCCGGCTTCTTGGGAACCGGCGTCCATTGCGCTTCCAAAAAACCTCGATCAAATGATCTACATCACCGTCGAACCCAAATCGATGTCAGGTCCAGTGTTGCCGACCGTCAACACAGTTGTTGCGCTAGGCGGGGACCCGAGAAAGATTCTCAGCGAGCTAAGTGAGGCGGTGGGAGAGGAAGCGCCTCGGTTGGGCGAAACTCCGCTGCAAACGGGTGAAGTTCTTGTCTGGTTGAAAAATAAGAAAGAGCCGCCGTTCAAGGTCAAAGTCATACCAACCCGCGGTGAACGGCGCCGGCACAAACGTAAGTACGCCGAAGGGGACTTAGGGCCAGATCGGAGTTTTTATTTCCAAGGCCCGGAAAAGAAGCTGCATCTGCAGGCGCAAAACTTGATGCTATTCATCCAGCTCGCGGACGGCCTAGACGATGAAACCTGGACCTATCATTTGCGGGAGGGCGACTACTCTAAGTGGTTTCGCGACGTCATCAAGGATGAAACTCTCGCTGCGGAAGCGGTTCGGGTGGAAGGAATGACCGACCTCTCTGCGGCGGAAAGTCGCAAACTCATCAAAGCCGCTATTAACGAGCGCTATACCGCTCCGGTTTAATGACAGAGACCGTGAGTCCGTCGTCTTTTTAGAATCATTCTTCGGCCTTCTTCAGGTTCTAAAGATGTCGCTGCCTTTTACGACGCTCGCTCGCGCGCCATACGCCTCTTGGGCTGGACGCGCCTGCCCCTTTGAATCTCCGGAGCCGCGGGCTGTGCGTTCTCTGCTGGCGCCACGCCCGAGCCGAAACGACTGGCATAGACTTGGGTCAATTCGGCGCCGAAGAAAAAAATCAGCCCCGAGTAGTAGATCCACAATAGTAGCGTGACCAGTGATCCCGCAGCGCCGTAAACCGACGTCACGGAGCTTTGCCCGATATAAAGACCAATGAGATATTTGCCAAGGTTGAACAAGATCGCCGTCATCATCGCGCCGATGGCGACGTCTTTCCACGTTATATCCGCATCGGGCAAGAACTTAAAAATCGCAGCAAACATGAACGCGATTACGCCCAGCGAGACGATGAAATGAATACCTTGCAATAGAATTCCTGCTCCCGGCATTGAGTTCTCGAGAAACTGATCGAAGGCGCTAAGCGCCGCGGTAATGACAAGCGACACGAGTAACAGAAATCCCATTCCTAACACCATTGCATACGAGACAAACCGATCTCTGAGAAACCCCATCAGCCCGCGCCCGGGTTTCGGTTCCACCCCCCAGATCATGTTGAGCGAGCTCTGAAGCTGGCCGACCACGCCGCCGGCGCCGAACAACAACAGGGCCACCCCGCTGGCCATCGCGAATATGCTTTCGGAAGTTTGCCGTTTGCTGGCGTTTTCGATCATCTCTTGTATGGTCTTGCCGGCATCCTCGCCGACGAACCCCCCAAGCGTATTGACGACCTGGTCTTGAGCTGCTTCACGGCCGAAGACCAAACCGGCAACTGAGATGGCGATTACAAGAAGGGGCGCCATCGAAAATAGGGTGTAATAGGCCAGAGCCGCAGCTTGCTCGAAAGGGCGGTCCTCGTTCCACCACTGATTGAAACCTTCTTTCAGCATCGTCAAAGAATTTTTTACCAGCCTCATGCAAAACTCCTCTCTTTGAACTTTGCCGCAAGCAAGATGCCAGTCAAGGGGAAGATTGACTGTCCCATTTAGAGCGACAGATTCGCTGACGCGGTTGCAACTTTGAAACATGTGAGGCCCTGGCGTCGTATTGCGGGTTAGCTCATGTCCTTCCTTTCTTCCGTCCAGGGCTTCACTCTTCCGTCTAGGCTCCGCGCCTCGATGTTTGCCCTTCGGCGTTCCTCGCACTTCCTTCAGCTTAGCTCGCACACAGGTTGGTCCAAGGCTTGCTTTACACTGATGTCAGCGGCTTAGCAGCGACATGCAATAGGGAAACAATAGCGACGCCTACGGAAATATCGTTCAGCCCGGAGGGATCATGGACTATCCACAAAGCGCGGGGGAATTCAATAGAAAGTACAATCGACCGAGTCTTACGGAGGACGAGTTTACCAAGAGTATCGAGGATTACACGGCAAGTATACCGTCGTCGGCGTTTTTGGGGGTTGCGATAGCCGCTATGGCGTTATCGTTTGTCCTTCAGGCGGGCGGCCAAGGGAAGTGGGGAAATTTCCTGGCGCAGTGGGTTCCGACCTGGCTCATTTTCGGGCTGTACAACAAGTTAGTAAAACTCGAAGGTCACGACAGCAGTGATCGCGGCGCATACTTCCGTTAGGACGGAAGCGCGGAGCGATAAGCGCCGGGCGGTACGGATCGCGGGCTGCTCCCGACGCCTTAGCGAGAAGGCGACGAATGATAGTGATTGAACTTGAGTAATAAAGTCTTACTAAACCAGAGGAGGAAGATATGGAGTATCAGGGATACACAGAGTCACAACCGAGCAAGACGGAGGATCGGTTCACAAAGACTGTCGAGGACTACACAGGCGCGATTCCCTCATCGGCATTTCTCGG
>DATACQ010000639.1:0-2507 GCA_036258955.1 Binatia bacterium | reverse complement strand
CAACAGCCTGTTTACTTTTGACATTGAACAACATGGCGACAGGCGTTGCGGAAATCGGTAGGCTGACTTTTGCGCCTCGTCCCTTCTGCTTCGATGATCCTGCACAGGCAACTTCGAAACCAACTCCAGAAGTTTTTTGTTCGCGAAGTGCGCCGTCGCGCAGGGCACGTGTGTTGTCTAGGTGGTTGATGTTCTGAGACGCGATCGCAGAGCGGTCCGGGGAAGTCGAGACTGAACCGAAGATCCGACAGTGTGTTCAGGATTTGAGTACGAGCTAAGTATTCGATACGAGATTTGATCCTAGTTCCTTGGGAAAGCGAACGCAGGCCACCCACATTCGAGGACGACCCGGAAGACACGGACGAAGTTTCGCAGCTCGCTTTCGTACGCGCTGACCGTCTCAACCTCCGGCCGCGCGAGCCGGCAACACAGACGATGCGTCGAAGTGAAATGATCTTCGGCATGTTCAGATGAGCGTCATGTTAGGAGGAGCGTCGCGGAGCGCCTTCACGCGGTCCGGAGGTATGCCGGATTTCCAGGACAGGCCGGCAAAAAGCGGGGCCGTCACTTCCCCAATCCTTTTTCTTCTGCTAGCCACTTTGCGAACACCCGGAGAGAAACGCTATTGGAAACACCGCCGTCGGGAGGGCCGTTGTAAACGGTTATCTTGAGGGTGCGATCACCGTAGACTCCAGGATGCTGCTCAGGCCCCGGAAATGCGAAGCGATTTGGTACGGCGCGCGCAACTGCAGCCGCCGGTAGCTTAGCTCTCAACGTGCGGATATCGACAAATGTGGTAGGCACCGGCGCGCCGTCTACCCGGACGACGGAGTTCGTGACAAACCCTACTCCCTCCACCGTGATGTCGAATGCGGGGCTACCCTCCGCGATACTGTGCGGCGTAACGGCGCTCACCTCGGGCTCCGGGGTGCTGGGGATTGCGCCCAGCGGGTCGCCCTTAGCGGTGTAATGTGGCGTATAACCGAGTTGGAGGAAGTTGCCACCTTTCATGACCCGCTCGATCTTTCGAGTGTTCTCAATATTCTCCAAAGGGTTGGCTGAGAGAATGACGAGATCTGCATTCGCTCTCTCCCCGATGAAACCGATCGGGGGTTTGGTAGCGATTTTCTTCTTCGCCGTCAGCATCTCCGCTCCCCAGAGTGTCATTGCTTGGAGTGCCTGGCTCGGCGTCAGGCCGACTTCCACTAGCATCGCCATTTCCATGTGCGTGCTTAGCCCGCAGGTTCCGATCGAGGGGTCGTCGGTGCCGCCGATAATTTTTCCGCCCAGTTCGACCCACCTCTTCGTAAATTCTCCCGATAAGCGGTAGGCGTCGCGGAATTCTTGTAGCTCGTCGGCACCAAGGTTTGCGAGCGGTACCGGATTTTCGTAGCGGCTTGAAAAGGTTCGAACCGCGCGGAACTTCAACAGCAGGCTGGCGGCAAGCTTCTCTGGATAATAGGTCATCAGCGCGGCATTTCTATACACGTCGTATATGTCCGCCTCATGTTTTCGCGCAAGGCTGCTTTGCGAGCCCAACTCGTAGACCAGAGTAGGATTTAAATAGGCCCCTCGCGCTACCGAGTCTTTAATCATCTGATCGATGCGCGCCTTATCCTTGAGAAAGGAACCCCAGTGCAGATACTTGCCCCGTTGAAAATGCTCCAGCTCCTCACGGCTCATCAACGCGTGGGCATATCCCCAGATATGTTCGACGCCGTCGTGGCCCGCCTGGACCGACGCCGGAGCATCTTCGGTGTGCCCAAACACAAACAGTCCAGCCTCATGCATTGCCTCGGCGGCCCATTGATAAGCTTCCTTGTTGCGTTCGTTGTAGGACGGCAATACGCCGAAATCCGGCTTCTTTGCGATCCATGTATGGAACTGCTCGCGGACTTGCTCACGGGTCATTGTTGGAGACAAGGGAAAGCGATCCGCGTTACCGAATATCCGCGGTGATCGAACGCCGCTCTGCTGCGAGGCGCGCACAGACTCCACGGTGTTTCCGTTGGTGCCCCACGGATTGAGGATAAAAATACTCGTGACGCCGTGATTAATATACAACTCACCGCACCAGGGACGACTATGTGTATGGCTGTCGACAAGTCCTGGAATGACAAACTTGCCTGCTAAATCGATGACCGTGGCGTTCGAGGGATAAGCAGTCCCCTTGCCACCGACCGTTGCGAACTTATCGCCCTCGATAACGATCACTGAATCGGGAATCGCCGGCCGTCCGGTGCCGTCGATCATAGTTGCGCCGGTCAGCACGATCGGTGCGGTTGTCGAACTTTGCTGAGTAATGGCGTCGTGATGGAAGATCGTCAGAGCAAACAACAAAACGAATGCGCAGGATAAGGGTCGCTTTGCCATCCTCTTTTCCTCCTTATGACCCTAAGACGCGTGGCTTGATGCCGCTGTACGCCTAACACTGGCCCGCGGTTGCGTCAAGGAAAATGAGCCATTCTCGAGATTGATGTATGGTGCTTTGCCGTCTCCGTGCATGC
>DATACQ010000638.1:0-2296 GCA_036258955.1 Binatia bacterium | reverse complement strand
GCTGCAGGCCTTGCGCCGAACCATCGCGGAGCTCGGGAGCGGCATCGCGCCTCTAATCGGGGGTTATCTGGCGAACCAGTTCAATCCCGGCGTGCCCTTTTTAGTTTACGCGCCATTGTTGCTGGCATCGGCAACATGGCTAGCCCTGGTCGGCGAAGAAACATTAGAAAAGTAGCAAGAAAGTAACGCAAGTCGTTAACTTTCCGATTGGAAATTGTACAGACGGGCGCAGTTGTCCCACAGCCACTTGCGTTTCATCTGGTCGGAAAACGGCATCTTCAGAAACGAATCGATGGCGTGGGGATATTTGACATCGAGGTGCGGGTAGTCGGTCGAGAATACCATGTTGTCTTCCAAGCCGTACTCCGGAATGTGTTTCGCGGTGATCTCGTCGCACTCCACCGCGCCGTAGCACTGCCGTTGAAAGTACTCGAGGGGAGTCAAAGCTAAGTCAGGATACTCAGCCCGTCCCGTAGTCTCGGCGTATTCGCCCATGCGCCATAGGAGCCACGGTACCCACGAGCAGTTGCCTTCAAGAAAGGCCACTTTTAATCTTGGAAAACGCTCCATCACGCCGCCAAAGATCATATCGCCGCAAGCGAGCATGTTCGCAAATGGGAAGCCGAAAGTATTGAACATCGAGAAGGTGGAACAGATATGAAAGAACGCGGGTTGAGGGAGATAAACGCGACCGGCCTCGTGAAAACCTACCGGTAAGTTTAACTTTTCACATTCCGCCCACAGCGGGTCGTAATAAGCATCGCTCCATTTTTTGTTGTTGACGTGGTTGGGTCGCAAGAACACGCCCCGGTACCCATACTCCTTAACCGTCCGGCGAATCTCCTCGATGGACCCGCTGATGTCATGCGGCGCCACCATTGCGACGCCAAACATGCGCCGGCTATCCGTTTGCGTGAACTCGTGCAACCAATCGTTGTATGCGCGGGCGATGGCGGTGGCGAAGTCGGGATCAAGCCCATCGATCCCCAATACCGTCAGTGCGCGGGTGGGAAAGAGAACGGCGATATCGAGGCCTTCTCTATCCATCGCTTCCAGCTGTGAAACTCCGTCAAAATTACGTTTGCCGGCCGCGCCGTATTTTTCCTTAAAGAAGTCGTCGCGGTATTTCGCCAGCGCCGGATTTTCGGGCTGGCGCGGTATTGGCAGAATTTTTCCTTCGACTTCGATGCCTAAATCCCTGAAGCTACGGTTGAGGCCTTTGGGGGCGCGATCAAGATAATTGCTGTCGATGTAACGCTGCCAGAGGTCGGCCGGCTCGAAGACGTGCATGTCGGAATCCATTGCTTTGAAGCCCTGTTTTGCCATGACGTTCTCCTTGAGTAAGTGATCCGAATTTGCCAGACGCTTACTTGACCGATGAAAGGTAGCTGAGGTTCTCCCGAACCTTCGGCGTTATGGAAAGGACCTGCTTGACGAGTTGTTCGATTTCTTCGCCCGAAACATAGGTGATGTCGAGCTTTAACTTGCTAGCCTGAGCAAGAAATTCGGGATCCGCCATGGTTGCTTTGAAGGCGGTACGTAATAACTGCAGCCGCGCTTGCGGCACTCCGGGCGTGGTTGTAAGCGGACGCGAAAACTCCATCTGCGCCATGTAAGCCTTATAGGTGGTGAGGTCGGTTTCATCTTTGATGACATCGCTCACGAGTGCTGCGCTCTTGCCTTCGGGCTCGGGCACTGGCGCGTGAAGAATGAACGGAATCATCCGTTCTTCTCCTTGCGCATCGAGCAAGTCTTTCTGCGTCGCCAGCACGGAATCCCAGTTTGTACACTGGCCGTCCACTTCTCGCCGTTGCAGCGCGATCTTGATCTGGGCCGTCCCTTGGTAGCCGGAGACGATCGTAAACTTCGTTCCCGTCATCTTGTTGAGCATGAGGGGCATGTCGAGACTGTGCGATCCCGGCCCGGTGCCGCCCATCCTTAGCGTCTTGCCTGATTTAAGTATCTCATCAAAACTTTTCAGGCCTGTGAAGCCCATGATCAGGCAAACCGGAACGCTTTTGCTCGGTGCTCCAACCCAACCGAACTTGCGCGCGTCGAACTTAACGTTGGCATCACCCAGTGCTTGGTTCAGCACTAGCGCGCTATTCCAATTGGCGATGGTCAGTCCATCGGGTTTAGTATTGTTGTAGAGGTAGTTGGCCGCAACTAGGCTGCCGGCGCCTGTCATGTTTTCGACGGTGACGCCGGGATTTCCCGGAATATGTTTGACCATGTGCCGTGCGATAGTGCGCGTGTAAGTGTCGTAACCTCCGCCTGCCGCTTGGCCGACTATAAA
>DATACQ010000637.1:0-3295 GCA_036258955.1 Binatia bacterium | reverse complement strand
CGTTTGTGAAACGGCAACGGCCGACAGTGCATGATTCGCCAGACTAGACCGATCGATGGCTAGACTAGGTTCGTACTAGCCCAAAAGACAAGGAGTACAAAGACCATGAGTTCACCCGATTTCATGGAGACGTACCAATGGAGTTATAGGCCGCAGCACCCCCGGCGTCCCGACTGGTTTAAGGAGTGGCCGGGCGGCGCCAAAATGGCCGTGATGCTTATTTTACTGCACGTGTGGGAGTCCGTACCCGAGCCAATCAGGCCAATGCCCAAAGGCGCACACCATACGTTCGATTTCCTTGCGCTCGGCGCACGCGAATACGGCGCCAGGTTCGGCATCTGGCGTCTGCTCGACGTATTAGACCGGCGCAATGTCAAAGCGACGGTGGTCACCAGCGGTCTGGTCGCTGAGCTCTTTCCCGAGAGCGTGCGGGAAGTTAGAGCGCGAGGCCACGAGCTCGCCACGCATGGCTGGGACCAGTCGATGCACCCTCCGGTCTTCAAGACCAAAGAGGAAGAACGGGACGCGATCGTGAAATCCACGACTGCGCTCGGACGCGTGACCAATGAGCGAATCGTCGGGTACATGTCGCAGGGACCGCGGCCAACGCCGAACACACTCGAGATAATTACGGAGTTGGGGTTTGTCTGGACCGCCGACTATTCCGACTCGGATGTTCCGTACATGATCGACGTGAACGGAAAAAAGATCGTGTCGGTGGGCTATGTGATGCCGAATTTTACCGACAACACCCTGGTGCCCCTCGGTCTAGACGGAGGTCTCAAACAGTTACAGGAAGCTTTCGACGCGAGCTACGAGGAAGCCCAGCAGCATCCCATGAAGTTCTGCTACGCCTGCCACGTGCACATTAGCGGCAGACCCGGCATGAGCCAAATGCTGGATCGCTTCATCGCCTCTGCGCAGCAGCGCGATGGGGTGAAATTTTTCCCTTGCATCGACATAGCAAACTTCTGGCTCGAACGAGAAGGAATTGAATCTGCGTAGGTTAGATGGAAACAATGGTCCACCTTAACCCGAGTTCATTTATCCACTTGTTGTTCCTCTTCAGTGCCGGGTGATAACTTTCGATCTATTGGCTTCCTGTCTTCGCGCCAGCGACATGACAAACGCCACTACACAGAGTCCGCTGGCACCGAGAAAAACATCCTGAACGGCTGGAACAAAGCTCTGGAAATCTGTGGGTGATTGGAGCGTAGGCTGTTTTGAGTATAAATGCCGCCGCTGGTCGAAGAGCATGCTCCACCCAGTGGCGCCGAAGACAATGCCGAGAGTGCGCATCATGTTGGCGATACTTCCTGCGACGCCCTGTTGAGTGCGCGGGATCGAGCCCATCACAAAGCTCATGTTTGGCGCCTCGAACAAACCCAACCCCAAGCCTACCACGCCGAGCGCGATAGCCAGCGAAAGGTAATCGGCCTGCCCATCTAGGCGGCTAATCAGCCACAAGCCCAGTCCTTCTATTGCAAGACCCAGCGAACTCAGATGGGACGTACCGAAACGATCGGACAGTTTTCCCGACAGCGGCGCGACTACAGCCGTCATCAGAGCCGTTGCGAGCATGAAGGATCCGCCAATAGTGGCCGGATAGCGCAGCACAGTAATTACGTAATAGGGCATAAGTAACCCGATACTGAACCTTGCGCAGTTGGCCAGCACAGTGAGCAGATTGGCGATGATAAAGTGCGGTCGGCGAAACAGGCGCAGGTCGACCACCGGCGCGCTCGCCCTGGCTTCAGTCATAAGGAATGCGGCGCAGCATGCAATTGAAACGAACAATAGAATCATCACCTGCGGCGATGCCCAACCCAAGGTCCGGCTCCTGCTTAGCGCCAGTAAAAAACCGCATACGCTTGCGGCCAACGTCAACGCGCCGAGAAGATCGAAGCGTTCCGCTTCTCGGCGCTCGCGGAGTTGCTGCAAACTTGCGGCCGCGAGCCAGGTCAGCAATAGAGCCGGCAGGACCCGGAACAAAAACACCGCGCGCCAGCCAAATGCGTCGACGAGCACTCCGCCGATCAACGGGCCCGCGGCATAGCCCGCCGCCGCGCTCATCTGGTAGATGCCTAAAGCTCGGCCGCGGGCTTCCGCCGTGACCGACAATGTCACCAGCGCAGGAGCGGATCCGAACACCAGGGCAGCACCCACGCCCTGTCCGATGCGGGCCGCGACGAGCCAGGCGAAGGTTGGCGCCGAGCCGCAGGCGACGAAAGCCACAGCACTTACGAGCAAGCCGCAGATGAGTAGTCGTCCATGGCCCCACAGGTCCGCAAGCCCGCCGCAACCGAGCAGCAAACTCGCATGGGTCAACACGTAGCTCACCACCACCCACTGAATCGAGGTCACGTCTAGAGAAAACGCTGCGGTAATTGCAGGAAAGCCGATGTTAATGGCGCTATCCAGAGAGCCCAGAACCGCGCTTAAACAGGCAACAACAGCCGGGCGTCCGAGCAGCGTCGGCTCGTGGTGCCGTGGTGTATGCTCGCTTCTTGGAATATTCAGGTATCCTCGTTATACAGTAAGTTCAACGCTGATTGGCACTTCAACGGAATCTCACAGGATACACAATAGTTTCCTCGCGGGTTATTGTCCGCTTAATCTATGTTTTGAGGCCCACCGGGCGGCCGAGGTCGAACAGCCGGCTTTTGGTGTTTTGCTTCGTAGGTTGGGTTAGCGTAGCGTAACCCAAGGTCATAAGCGCAATGGAACGGCTGGAACGACTAGAACTCCGTTTCGGTTTCGAGCTTCGGATTTCGAAATTCCATATTCTGCGCTCTCGCGCTCTGAAGACGCTAAACCTCCAAACCACGGGAGTAATTCCATCATCCGCAGAGTCATGGCTTCACTCCTTCCGGTGTAAGACAGGCGCCGACAGTAGCAACCGCCACGGCAGGAAGCAATCCTTTTTGAAGTCAATGTCAGAACTCTGAGAAAGTCTGCGAAGCTGTGAGAAAATCCGCTCACAGTTTCCTTCGGCGGAGATTATCCTGAACGAAGTCGAAGGGCTCGGGACAGGCTAGCTCACCTCGCAGACAGCCATCAGCGGCCGTCTTCACGCCGTTCGTGACACATCAAGAGATGAGGAAAATCACGGATCAAGACATTCACGAGAGGGCAGCAGTTGGCAAATATCACTGATAATTCCCTCCTTCAAATCAACCGAGGCGAAGCCCGTGCCCTTCTCGGTCCCCGCGATTCTGCCTCGACGAACCTCACTTGAGTGAAAAGCGGAATGTTCCTCATCTCCAGTCTGACAGCGGTCCACTTAAGCTTCTTC
>DATACQ010000636.1:0-1974 GCA_036258955.1 Binatia bacterium | reverse complement strand
TTGCGAAACCGAGCGTCTTTAAAAAGCGAAAGTGCAGCGGGTGACGTTTTTTGAGCTCGATTTGATTCGGCACACAACGCTTGTTCCCGACTACCGTTTTTCCCAGCAACCGGCGCATCGCCCAGCCCCGGTCCTCGTTGAGGATGCCGATTTCCGTATGACGGCTGATCATCGTCGCGAGCAAAGTGGTGCCGGATCGGGGCGCACCCAATATGAGAAGATGGCGTAGTTCCTTCATCTCTTATAGCGCAGCGAGAAACCGCTTCATTAATGCACGCTCCCGAGTTTGACCACGGAGCCCCGCCGCTACCTTGAGAGTGTCTTCGTAACCCTCGATCTGCTCGCGACGCTGTCGTGAGCCTGAAGAAACCTGATCGAGAGCTCGGAGTCAAAGTCGGGATAATCTCTCGTCACGGCTTCTTTGCGGCGCGGGGCCAGCCGCAAGAATTCTATTAACCCACCGCGCCAGAGCTTTGTGCGACTGACTTTCCCCGCTCAAATAGGATTTCAGAAAATTCAGCTTCTCTGTTCGAGTCAGGAAGGAGCCCAAGGTGCGGTTCAATTGAACTAGATTCTTGACGCGCCGGCGCGCGCTTAAGTAGTGACACCGGCGCACTCCTTCCAAATCGACGAGAAAGAACTCTTCCTCGCCGCCGCCGTTCTCGTGTACCAGGATGTTAAAATCCTTTAAATCGTTGTGGTAAACGCGTGCGGCGTGCAATCTCTGAAACAAGCGGCTGAGGCCGGTCAAAAACCGCCGCCGCGCGCGGAACCCGAAGGGGCCCACGAGGATCCGTAGCTTCTCACGCCAGTAAGCGTCCACGGTTTTGGCGGCGGTGATTTCCTCGGAGATGTAAAAACTGCTTTCGAGCATTCCCCAGCGACGGACCTCCACGGCGGCCACCGGCCTGGCAGTGGCGATCTGGGTTTCGCGCAATATCGCCGCGCCGCGCAGGGATCGAACGGCGCCGGAGCGCACCAACAAAGACTGGATACGGTAACGCAAAGAAAAGCAGTTATAGCGCTTGATGTAAACGGACGTGCTCCCGTCCGCCGCTGACAGTGGCACGCGGCCGACTCTGATCTTTCTTTCGTCTTTGATGATGACGCAATCGGGACGAGCGAGCATGGCATCGACATTGGCCAACGCGTGGAGCGTGGAGGGGCTATTCAGAGATCGCTCCACCCACATCCTAACGCTTCCGTGCTTAGCTTGGCAGAACTCAGGAGACTCGTTCACGTTTCTTTTCAGCCCAGACTTCAGAGAGCGTGGCATCCAGCTTGGTGAAGTGACTGCGCCAGGAATAATCCTCGACGCTTTTTCTAAGTTCTTCGCAATGGCCCGGTGCTGCCGAGCGCGCCATTTGAGTTATGAGTTTGTCCGTTAATTCGTCCGGGGCACCGGCGTCGTTTACGAGGCCGCACGCGGCACGTCCGCGGAGAATCTCGGCAGCGCCGGCGGCGCGGGCCACCACTACTGGGAGCCCGCACGCGAGTGCCTCGAGGACGACGTTGCCAAACGCCTCCTGAATGGAGGGTAGCGCAAGCACGTCAGCAGCGCCGTAGTATCGTTCCACCGCTTCTTGGCGCCCAGCGAAGACAATCCGGTCGTCGCCCGCGCTTCTGGCCCGGGCTCGATAATGGCCCTGGGCGGCGTCTTCGCCCACTATCAAAAGATAAGTCTTGCGCAGGCAAGGACGGCCCCAGATCGCCAGCAAACGATCCAGCCCTTTGCGCAAAAAGCCGCTGCCGACAAAGAGCACCACGGGCGCGTCGTCTGGGATGCTCCAACGTGCGCGGGTTTCCCGCCGCCACTTCTGTCGGACGGAAGGGTGGAAGCGCTCGTCATCGACACCATTGTAGAGGACGGTAATGCGCGTTGCGGGCACTCCATAGTGATCCATGATATCGCTCTTGACCTGCTGCGAAACGGCAATAATTCTTCTGAAGCTTCCCGGCGCGAACTGGCACCTC
>DATACQ010000635.1:0-2062 GCA_036258955.1 Binatia bacterium | reverse complement strand
GCGGCTTACCGCGAAACATTTGTTCAGCAACTGGGGGCCGCTTTGGCCATCAAACTTTCGCTCGCTTTTCTGGTCGTGCTATTTAGTGTTTATCAATCCATGGGCGTAGGGCACCGGTTCGTGAAGCGGTACGAAGCCGGCGAACCGGTCAGCGCTCAGGAACTCGAATTGGTGCGGCGGCGGCTCACGAGTGCAAACTGGGTTATTCTTCCCCTCGCGCTAATGACCATCTGGTACGGGCTGCGCATGCGCGGCTAGGAGTCTGCGCGGCAGAAAATTTCTTGCACATAAACACGATGCGAGTATAACCGAGGGAAGTCCGCCGAGAAAGGTAACGCGATGCCGACTTCCTTTTTGCCGTACGAACCGAATCAGGATTTTCTGCTGCCGCCTTCGCTTTCGGAATGGTTGCCTGAGAATCACCTTGCCTATTTTGTAAGCGAAATCATAGATCGATTGGAGCTTCAGAAGTTCTATGCCTGTTATGAGGGAGATGGACGACGTAACCAGCCGTACGATCCGGCAATGCTGGTGAAGGTTTTGGTGTACGGGTATGCCACCGGAGTGTTCTCTTCGCGCAAGATAGCGAAAAAGCTCTACGAGGATATCGCGTTTCGGATACTTGGGGCAGGCAATTTCCCATCGCACCGAACCATCTGTGATTTTAGGCTGCACCATTTGGCGGAGCTTAAAGAGTTGTTTGTCCAGACAGCCGCGTTGGCAAGAGAGCTGGGGTTGGTGAAGCTTGGGACCATTGCGTTGGATGGCACCAAAGTGAAGGCCAATGCGAGCAAGCACAAGGCGATGAGCTACGGACGCATGAAGGAGCAGGAGCAAAAGCTTAAGCAGGAGATCGAAGCGCTGTTGGAGCGCGCCCGCAGAACCGATGCCGAAGAGGACGCGCGTTTGGGTGTGGATCAAGCAGATGAAGATTTGCCTTCTGAACTGCAAAGACGCCAGGAGCGTTTGGCCAAGATCGAGGCAGCGAAAAGACGCCTTGAAGCTCGCCAGGCCGAAGCTGATCGGGAAAAGGGGCGCCATGGCGATGATCAACAGCGGCCGGGGGATGGAGCGGGGCGGCCTTTTAAGCACCCTTTCGGCGTGCCCGATGACAAAGCCCAAGACAATTTCACTGATCCCCAATCTCGCATCATGAAGATGGGCGGCAATTTTGAACAGTGCTATAACGCGCAGGCCGCCGTCGACGATGAAAACCAGCTCATCATAGCCCACGGGCTTACCAATAACGCGGCTGATAACGGCGAGTTGTTGCCGATGCTTGAAGCGGTCAAGAAAAACCTCCGACAGCTGCCACAGCGCATCCTGACCGATTCGGGATATCGCTCTGAACAGGGGCTTGCCGCGGTGGAACAAACGGGGGTTGAGGCGTTGGTGGCATTGGGACGGGAAGGCAAAGATCGCGGGGCCATCGATCCTAAACGTTATCCGGCCAGTGCGCGCATGGCCGAGCGGCTGGCCAGCAAAGAAGGTCAAGCCCAGTATCGGCGACGCAAAGTGATTGTTGAGCCGGTTTTCGGTTGGATCAAGCATGCTATGGGATTTCGTCAATTCAGCTTACGTGGGCTGAGTAAAGTTAGCGGCGAATGGAGCCTTATGTGCCTGGCGCTCAACATACGTCGTATGTGGGCGTTACAAACGTAGATGGACCTATTTTAGGCCGCCCACAGCATGCACCAGGGCCATTTTATGCTGTTGCAGCTACCCCTTAACCAACACCGGCAACAACGAACACTAAAAATTCTTGTTCCAATATTGATCGAAACCAAATTGGGTCTGCTCTGAGCAAACTTCTGCTGCGCAGACTCCTAGCTGGCTGCAAGTCGATCGCTTATACTACCGACCCATGAAGTTCGGCATCGATCGGCTGCTCGAAAACAGTAAGTTGCAAAGACGCTTAGCGGGAAGGCGCATCGCGCTGCTCGCGCATCCGGCGTCGGTGACAGCCAATCTGGTTCACTCGCTCGACGCCCTCGCGGCGCTTAAGGAGATCAAGCTCAACGCTGCGTTCGGCCCGCAACATGGGATTCGCGGTGACAAGCAG
>DATACQ010000634.1:0-2481 GCA_036258955.1 Binatia bacterium | reverse complement strand
ATGAAAGCCTTACGTATTTCGATGTTGCTGCCGTTGCTTTTACTGGTCATCGGCTGCGCAAGCCTTCAGAATGGCAGCAATTTTCAGGCAGGGCGCCGAGCATTGCTCAGAGGTGACAACGAAACCGCCCTCGCCTATTTTCAAACCGTTGCGCAAAGAGATCCCGATTACACTTATGGAACGGCCTATCAGCAGGGCGTGCTGAGCTACTTGGGAAGGACCGAGTACCTGACCGGGAAGTTGCCCCAGGCTCGCCAAACTCTGGAGCGGGCACTCTCGACTAACCACCAGGAGGATGATCTTACCCGCCTCTATCTTGGTCTAGCGCTTGCTCGCGGAGCGGACCGCGCCAGGGGGCTCAAGGAGATGGAAGTCGGCATGCGCGGTATTTACGAGTGGATTGAGTACATCACAGAGGCGCATAGATTCTCTTTCGGGCAGTACTGGGACCCGGGGCGGGACATCCGCACCGCGATTGAGAACGATCTGCGGATGCTTTCAGGACGGGAACCTGATATGTCGAAAGCGATCGCCAGCGGCGAGTGGATCGCAAAGAGAATGGAAGAGGAAGAAGATAAGGCCAGCCGCCAGGAATCCCGCGAGCAAGACCGCGACAGCGACGGGAACGGCGATACTCAGCCCTGAATCAGAAAAGTCGGTTCAAAGCGTTCAAGCTGTTCAAGTAGTTCAAACCGGGAATGAACCCCAGAGGCCGCAGCAACTACATTCAGTGAAATTCCAGTCGCTTTGAACGGCTTGAACGATTTGAACGCAACCAACAGTTATGGACTGCCACCGTAGAGATGACGGGTGTTCTGGCGGTATGTGTTGCGCTGGAAGTTTTCCTCGTTATCTATCTCGGCCAGAAGTCGATCGGTAGCCTGAATGATATTGTCTTTCTCTTCCGCTCCTCTGGTCAGCAAGAAAGCCGAACGGCGAATACCAGCCCGTATGACACCGCGAGTATCCCAGTATAAGTAGTTGTGATAGCCGTCCACCATAACCTTGCTGGCCAGGGTGATACCGCCTTTCAGCGATTCGAGCCCCTTGTCTATCTGGCCCACTCTCAGTTGCGTTAGACCATACGCAATCCAGGCTTGCTCGTCTTCACGGTTCAAGGCAACTGCGCGCTGTAGAATTGCGTGCGCCTCTTGGAAACGCCCCTTCCGGTAATAGGCGCGACCTAAATACATTAAACTATTCTTGTACGTAGGGTCTTTGCTGACGACGTATTCGAGCGCATCGATCGCCCGATCCATGTCCCCGCCGCGACCGCGCAGAAATTGCTCTCTACCTTCTTCGTAGCGGCCGCCGATTCCAAACCTGGGAACCTGGTTTTGTGAGCAGCTTACAAGAAAAAGGGTCAGAGACGCTGCACTGATCAGAAGCGCGGAAACGGAACGATGATAATGTACGGTCATTTCAGCCACTCTTTCGGTTAAGCAGGTCGAAACTCCGATTGCATTACTAGCCTACAGCCCTTGTGAGAAGACGATTAAACAACGTTTTTAGCACTCGAGCTTAAACGAAGCAATTGTAGTCGACAACTTTTGTTCGGAGGTCCATCAGTTTTCACTCTGCGTTTCATGATCTTGCGCTCGCCCACACTACAAGAATACGTCAAAGGAATTTTCTCGTTCTGCCTTGCCGGCATCTACGCGTCCAGGTTGGCGGGATGCGTCCGGAGACATCCGTATAAGCCTAGATTCCAGCACTCAATGCGGGAACGACGCAATCGCGCTGTCTAGCCTGCAGTAACCGACTCCCTGCAGCGGCTTATCTCGAACTACAAAAAAAAAGGGAGCCGTGTGGCTCCCTTTTTTGAACGGTCGCTTTGCCCTAAAAGGTGTAGCGCCAGTTAAGGAAAACATCCAGCCAGTCGCCGCCTTGACCAACTCTACAGTCAGTACCCGTACCTTGAGTTTTGCAGACACCGAGGTTGTGGCCCGCCTGGTTACGCGCATTGTTCAGGTTAGAAGCATCGTACCACAGGAAGTTCAAACCCACGCTCATACGTGGCGCAACGAAGTACCAGATATCCCATTCACGGAGCAAGACCCTGTTACGGTGAAATTGCGACAACAGGCCCGTTGCCGGACACGGTATGCCTGTGTTTCCATTACAGCCGAGCGACATGTCAACCCTTTCGAAGTGAGTGCCGACCAGGACTGAGCCGGTAGTCGTCGAAGAACCCGTGAGAAAACCCTTGGGGCTCCACACGAATAAATCATGGCCGATCAGGAAGTTCTGACTTTTCTTTCGGCCTCTCGTCCCGCCCCGATCTTCGCTGCGCTGGAAGGAGCCCATGGCGCGCAATGTGTACGGACCAACCGCCCAAACTATACCCGGGCCGTGCGCTATGTGAAGGCCTTGGCCGATTGAGTCACCGCCTGTGCTAAACAGCACTTGCCGGGCCGCGTCTCCATGATCTCTTATCTCGTACACATCACAGCCGTTCTGATTGGCACGGTCGTCCACGTT
>DATACQ010000633.1:0-7830 GCA_036258955.1 Binatia bacterium | reverse complement strand
AAACACTTTCCGCTTTTCAGGTTCCGCTTAGTTCCGTACAGTGCGCGAAGCGCACCCTATCTCCGGACTCTGAGCTCTGGTTTCCGTTTTCCGCTTTCAGCTTTCTCGCAGCCGCAGCTCACGTTTGAGCACTTTTCCCGAAGGATTACGCGGCAATGCATCTATGAATTCGACCGAGCGGGGCGCCTTGTAGACGGCGATTCGCTCGCGGCAAAAGCTTATGGCTTCTTTCTCCGTCAGTTGAGCCCCTTTCCTCCGCACAATGAAAGCCTTCACCGCTTCGCCCGAAAGCGGATCGGGAATACCGATCACGGCGGCTTCGACCACATCATCGTGCTTGGACAATACCTCCTCAACTTCGCGCGGCCAAACTTTGAAACCGGAAACGTTGATCATGTCCTTGGAGCGGTCCACAAGGTAGACGTATCCGTCTCGGTCGATTTTGCCGATGTCACCGGTCAGAAACCAACCGTCACGAAGGACTTCGGTAGTCTCTTCCGGCCGATTGAAGTATCCCTTCATGACGTTGGGGCCGCGGATGGCAATTTCACCCAACTCGCCCGGAGGCAGGGTCTCGCCTTTCTCGCCCAGGACTTTGATCTCCACGCCTTCGAGAGCCGTGCCGACGCTTTCTTCGCGATAAAGAGTCTCATGATTATGGCTCGCAAACGGCGAAGTTTCCGTCAATCCGTAACCTTCGTGAATCGTCTTACCGAATCGTTCGCGCCAGCGCCGTGCCACTTCGGCGGGCATCGGCGCAGCCGCCGTGAAATAATAGCGAATCTTTTCAAGATAGCTCTCGCATTGGGGTTGCGCGAGGAAGCGCATATACACGGCGGGAACTCCGAGAAAAACGGAAGCTTGGTTCGCTCGCGCAGACTCGAGAATCTCATCCGGCACGAACCGGTCGTGAAGCAGCAAGGTCGCGCTCGCATTCACCGCGCCGTTCATGATGAAGTTTTGTCCAAAGCAGTGAAAAAGCGGCAGAAAGCAAAGAAGCCGGTCATCAGCGGTCATCTGCGTGTACCTATTGACGGCTTCGGAGTTAAAGCGGAGATTACCGTGCGTCAGCAACACGCCTTTGGGTTTTCCCGTGGTTCCGGAGGTATAAAGGATGGCGGCGCCGTCGTTGGTATCGAGATCAACGCCCGAAGAGTCCGCCGGCGCGCGCTCTGATAGGAGCTCAGAAAAACTGAGGCAATTGCTCCGGTCCGTTTCTCCCACGGTTACGATTCCGCGAAGACTGGGAACATCCGCCGGAACCTGATCCAGCAATTGCGGCGTGCTTACGACCAAACTTGCGCCGCAGTCGCGCAAAATAAACTCAACCTCGTCACGCTTGAGCATGACATTCAAGGAAACCGCGATGGCCCCGAGTTTTTCGATAGCATAGTAGGCGACCACGAATTCCGGAATGTTGGGCAGAAAGATCGCGACTCGGTCACCCGGCTGCACGGCATAGCACCTGGTCAGAGCGGCACCGAGCCGACACGCCCGATCATGCAGCTCGCGGTAGTTTGTCGGCTGATGTTTATAGACGATCGCTTGCTTGTCGGGGAATTGCTTTTGTGCGCGTTCCAGAGAGCTGAAGATGTTCATAGCCTCCTCCAGCAGCTGCTGGAAAAGACCCATATGCGCTTACGCCGTCTCGAGTTGCGAGTTTCGTGTTTCGAGTTTAAGCCCGAAACCCGAGACGCGAAACCCGAAACACTTGATGCGCGCCTCGCCTCTGGGATCTTTTTGAGCAGCCTGCAAACCGGCTTTTCATCAAACTAGCAAACTATTTCTCCCAGCCTACTGTCATCCCTCCTGCTTACTTCTTTGAACCTTGAACATTGAACTTTGAACGGCACACGAGGTGTTCTCCCCTAAACCTCAGGAACTGGAATTAACCGCTTCTTGATGAGTTCGCTCACCTTGCGAATGTCACAATCCATCGGCCGGTCCTCATCCGCAAATGGAACTTGACTTCTTACCGCATCGTATACGGCACGGTTCCCTCGGCCCAGTTTTCCGCTGCCGCCGCGCAGCTCGATTGCCTGGCAGAGTGTGATTAATGCGATGGCAATCGCATCGCGGAGAAGCGTGGTCATCTGCATGCTCGTCAACGCCGAGTGCATTCCCAGGCTGACGATATCCTGATTGTACTGCTCGGTAGGAACCGTGTGGATCATGCTAGGATTCGCCAAATGTCGGAGCGCGCAAACTAAACTGGTCAGACAAAGCTGCATGCCTTTAAAACCGGAGAAAAGGCCCGGGTGCGGCGCGAGATTGGCGGGCAGCCCATTGTTGAAGCGCTCGTCAACAAGCATCGCAATGAGCGCGTGCAACCAATTGCCCATGGTCGCGAGATCGATCTTCCAGCTGTCGAGTGTACGGGCGATGTGACCGCCATAGAAATTCCCGGTGTGATACACCCGGCCGTCAACAGGATCGAGCAGCGGATTATCGTTGGCGGAATTGAGCTCTCGTTCGATCACGACCTTGTACATTCTCAAGGCATCAAGAACGGGACCGATACCTTGAGGCACGCAGCGCAGTGAATACGGCTGCTGAATGGCCTCCTCTGAGCGCGCCATGGAACTGTCCTGACGTGTGAAGGTTTCTTGAACCTGGCCACGAATTTCGTCCAGATTTCTTATGTAAGCGCTCTCTTCGAGCAGCTTCCGGCACAGCGCTGCAGCCTCGATTTGTCCCGGGTGGTTCTTGGCTGCCTGGACCGCCTCGCGAAATGGATCATCGGTGCTTTGCATCGCCTCGAGCGCCAAAGCACAGGCCGCGAGCACCAAAGTCGATAAATACGCGCCTTCGTGGATTTCGAGGGCGGCGGCTCCCGTCATGACGGTCGTGCCGTTGATCAGGGCGAGTCCTTCTTTCGGTTGCAGGGAAAGCGGTTGCAGCCCGGCAAGCGCGAGCGCCTCGAGGGCCGGAATCGTTTCGCCCATAAAGAGCACATCACCTTCGCCCAGCAAAACCCGTCCGATATAGGCTGACGGAATAAGATCGCCACTCGCTCCGACCGACCCGTACATCGGGACGACCGGTGTAACGCCGCGGTTTAAGAGCTGTATCAAGAGCTCAATCACCACCGGCCGAACGGCCGAATAGCCTTTGGCGAGGGCGTTGGCCCTGAGAAGGATCGCGGCGCGCACCACCTCTGCCGGCAGAGAATCGCCGCTGCCACAGATCAGAAAGCGAAATATGTTTTGCTGGTGTCTGGCGAGATCCTGAGCGGGCAAAATAAAACGTACGTTACCGCCTAAACCCGTGTTTACTCCGTAAATGATTTCACCGCGCTGCAGCTTGTCTTCCAGCATTTGCCGCGAAGCGAGAAGTTTTTGCCGCACTTCGGGAGCGCCACTGAGTTTGACTTTACTTCCATGGCAGGCCACGGCCGCCACCTGAAGGATGGTCAATTGCGATCCGGAGATTTCGACCGCAGAATTATCGTCCAAGATGCCGGTCTCTAACATTGCTCGGTTAATTCAGTTCCAATCGTTCCAGCCGTTCCAACCGTTCAAGCGGTTGTCCCCCCGCCTCACGTCTCTCGCTTCACGGCTTGCAGCTCACGCCTATATAAGGCTGCACCACCTGATCGATGGCACCGAAGATTGAAATGCCCGTTTCGTCGAACATCTCTATGCGTACTCGCTCACCGAAGCGCATGTACGGCGTTGTCGCTTTACCCGCCCGTATAGTCTCCAGCATCTGCTTCTCCACCAGGCAGGACGAGCCGCGGGAATGGTCGCGGTTTGAAACCGTTCCTGAGCCGATGATCGTCCCGGCACCAAGCGGCCGGGTTGTAGCCGCGTGCGCGATCAACGCAGGAAAACCAAATTGCATGTCCGTTCCCGCGTCAGGATGACCGAAAAGCTTATCGTTGTAATGGGTCAGCAAGGGCAGGTGTAATCTGGCTCCGTCCCACGCTGGTCCGAATTCATCCGGCGTAACCGCGACCGGTGAAAAACTGCTCGGCGGCTTACTGTGTATGAACCCAAATCCTTTGGCGAGCTCCCCTGGAATTAGACGGCGCAGCGATACGTCATTGACGAGCATGAATAGCTTGATGTGCGCCCCGGCGTCTTTGTCGGTGATCCCCATGGGCACGTCGTCGGTTATAACGGCTACTTCCGCTTCGAAATCGATCCCCCACTCTTCTTTTTCGATGACGACCGGATCGCCCGATCCGAGCAAGACATCCGAGCAGCCCTGGTACATGAGCGGATCGCTAGTGAACTCCGGCGGCATCTCGGCACCGCGTGCCTTGCGCGCCAACTCGACGTGTGCAAGATAGGCACTGCCGTCCAGCCACTGATAGGCGCGAGGCAGCGGCGCGGCAAGCCGGCTCGTCTCCAGGCAAAACGCGTTATTCACATGTCCCTGATTAAGCGCCCGGGACACAGATTCCAACTGTGCCGATGCTTCAGGCCATTGATCGAGAGCCTCTTGCAGGTTCCGGGCGATCTCCGGCACTGCAACAGCCCGTTCGAGAACCCGATCGACGACGACCAAAGAGCCATCGCGCTTTTCATTCCTGAGCGTCGCTAATTTCATCGAGCGTCGCCTCTCCACGAGTCCACATAGGCCGGCCACTCCACGCCTTCCGGCACTGGAGCGACGTCAAGCGGATCGCGGGCATCGATCACTACGGCGACCTCGTTGGTTTCGGTGCGGGCGCCGGAAAGCGCGGCGCGCAAAGCTTTGGGTTGCGGCCCATGTGTCAGTCCGCTCGGATGCAAAGTGATCATGCCCGGATGGATGTTGTCGCGCGAGAGAAATTGACCGCGGTGGTAAAAGATCACCTCGTCATAATCGTCGTTATTGTGAAAGAATGGCAGCTTCAACGCTCCGGGATCCGTTTCCAATGGGCGCGGGCAGAACGTGCTGACGACAAAGCGCGCGGCCGCAAAGGTCGTATGGGCAGAGGGCGGCAAATGATAGCGGTGGCTCATCAGCGGCCGCAAATCCCGCCAGTTGAGCCGCACTGGAGCGAGGGTGCCATGCCAGCCCAGAGCATCGAGTGGATTAAACGGGTAGGTAATCTCGGTCAAAGCGACGCGTCGCTTGACCAGGACCCCCCACTCCGTCTCAGTCTGCTGCGCGCGAAACTCGTCATCAATGCGCGGCACATCGAGCGCGGCTGCGTCAAAGATCGCGTGCTCGCCGACGATGCCCTTTTCCGGAAGGCGGTAGCTATCGTTCGTGGCTTCGATCAACAACGCGACTAAAGGCTGCTTGAGCTCGATGCGCCACATGGTACCGCGCGGCAAGAGCAAGTAATCGCCATCGCGCAGCATTAGGTGCCCGTAATCGCAAAACAGCTCCGCGGAGCCCTCATGAATGAAGAGCAGCTCGTCGCCGTCGCTGTTGCGCACCAGGTGATTCATGGTGCTGACCGCTCGCCAATAACGAAACTGTAGATGAGCATTGCTCAGCAGAAGGATTGCATCCCAGGGCGACTCGCACGGCTGCGTCAATTTGCCCGTATCGAATGCGCGCGGCCGCAGCGGCCCATCAAAGCGATTCCAGCCTGTGGGCGCATGGCGATGGATCATTTGCGTCGACGGCCCGTAGAAACCTTCCTTGCCTAGCTCGCGTTCAAAAGTACCGGGTGGAAGATCCGCGTGCGCCTGGCGCGAGGTGATACCCTCGATGCGCGGAAATGAAATCCAGCGCGCCGTCATCGTAGTACCCCGCGCGCGATCTGATCGTTTTCCATGGTCTCGAAGAGGGCGCGAAAATTGCCTTCACCGAAACCCTCATTGCCTTTGCGTTGGATAATTTCGAAAAAAATCGGGCCGATGACGGTCTTGGTGAATATCTGGAGCAGCAAGCCGGCATTCTCGCCGCCGTCGATCAGAATTCGGTTTTTCATCAGGCGCTGCAGATCTTCACCGTGGCCGGGAATTCGTTCTTCGAGCCGACTGTAATACCCGCGCGGGGTCTCCAAGAATTCCACACCCTTCTGCCTTAGATCCTCAATCGTCCGATAGATATCGCCGCTGGCCAGAGCGATGTGCTGGATTCCCTCCCCGTGATAGGCCGCGAGATATTCTTGGACCTGGGAGCGGCGGTCCACCGGTTCATTGATCGGAATACGGATTTTGCCGCATGGACTTAAGAGCGCGCGGGAATGCAGCCCGGTTTTTTGACCGCGAATGTTGAAGTAACGGATCTCACGAAAGTTAAACAAACGCTGGTAAAATTCCGCCCATTGATCCATGCGCCCCCTATGCGCGTTATGAGTAAGATGATCGATGTGAGTTAAGCCCGCCCCGGCAACTTCCCAGCGCGAGGTACTCGATAAAACAAAATCCACATCGTAGATCGTCTTATCAGCGTAGCGATCGACTAGATAAATGAGGCTGCCGCCAATGCCGCGAATGGCCGGGATGTTAAGCTCCATCGGTCCCACTCTGCCGTGGTAAGCTTTGGCGCCAAGTTCGACGGCGCGCTTGATTGAATACGCGGCATCTTTGACACGAACGGCGAACGCGCAAACCGACGGCCCGTGCACTCGCGCAAACGCTTGCGCAAAGCTATTAGGCTCATGATTGAGAACAAAGTTGATGTCGCCCTGGCGATAGAGCGTAACCTGCTTCGAACGGTGCCGAGCGACTTCGCTAAAACCCATTCTCGCGAATAGCGCGGCCATGTCGGATACCACGGGCGCGGCATATTCGACGAACTCAAAGCCATCGGTGCCCATAGGATTGTTATCGGCACCTACCCGGGCAAGCCGCCGCTTCTGTTTGGCTTCAATGTCTGTGCGCGGCGAACGGCGTGCCTGCTTCAGCTTCTGCGACATGGCTGTAGAATCTTCGGCAGAGCCGGAACAAAAATTCGGACGGGCTCTCTCAAAAACGCGACGCGCGCTATGAAAAAATGCAATCCAGACTTTACGTCGACGCGTTTTGGCCTCACAAAAATCCGCAACTCCTTTGGATACTGACGCAGCGTGGGCTCGCGGCCGAAACCGGTCGCCCTACTCACTGCAGCTGGCGAAAAAGCGCACAGACCAGAACTTGAATTGGAGAACAGTGGAACTATTCCGGGAAAGAACAAAACTGGGAAACTGCCGAGAAACGCGGAGTGAGAAATCACAATTCTCCTCTCGCCGACTACGCTAACCTACAAAGATGGTAAACAGACAAGCCGACCTTGTCAATTGAAATTCCTTCGTCACAAAACCAGTATCGTCCGAGACGGCACTCGACATGCCTAAGGATAGGCACCTTTGGGTTGCGCCAGCTTAGCGTTCTATGTTTACTATTGAACCATCCGCAGAATGCAATGTGACACTATCGGTAAGGAGATCGTATGAAACCACGAACGATCAAAGCGTGGGGCAAAGTGGCGCTTTTGCTTTGGACGACTTTCGGCGTGGCGCCGGGTTTCACTTATTCGCAAGATAATTTTTACGCGGGTAAGACCGTGACGCTCGTCGCGACCACCGCGCCGGGTGGAAGCGGTGATCTGCGCGTAAAAGCCGTGATGCCGTTCCTGAAAAAACACATCCCGGGAAATCCGACAGTCGTCATTCAATACATGGACGGCGGCGGCGGCCGCAAAGGAGCTAATCACGTTTACGCGGCTAAGCCCGACGGCCTTACCATCGGCGCAGCCGGCGGCGCCATTGTTGGCCTCGCCATCATGCGCGAACAAGGCGTCTCCTACGATGTCGATAAATTTATTTATCTCGGCACGGCAGAACATGAAAACCACGCCGTCATTTACACCCGTAGAGAGTTGGGACTCGACAGCCTGGAAAAGCTTAGGGCTAAACCCGGAATCCGCATTGGCGGGCAAACGGTAGGTCACGTGTCGTAC
>DATACQ010000632.1:0-3742 GCA_036258955.1 Binatia bacterium | reverse complement strand
CGGCCTATTTGCTTACGCGCGAATCGTGCAGGGCAATATGCATCGTTACACGTACGTCGTTCTCGGTGTTGCCGCGGGAATGGCGATGGCCACGAAGGAACAGGTGCTTGGATTTTTCATCCTCCTGCCGATTGCGATTCTGATCGCGCAGATCATGGGACAACCGCGAACGGCGGCGCACCCGATGCGATCCTCGATGCCCGAAGTTACGCGAGCTCCGATGGGTTCCAACGTTCTCTTGGGTTTGGGAACTTGCATATTGACGTTTGTGCTTGCGACCCATCTGATCTTTAATTGGGATGCAAATTTATGGCGTCTGATTTGGCGCATCTCCCACGTTCAGCCGGAATTACAGCTAAAGTATGTATCGCCGTCACTGGAGGTGCGCGGTGTTTTAGACGCTTGGCAACAAACATTTTGGCTTCTGTGGGACAGCATGAATCCGGCTCTTCTTGTTGCCAGCATCCTCGGGATTCTTACCGTAACGTTAAAAGAGCGTTGGGCGATTTTTTTCCTGGTCCCGCTTTTGTCGCACTTACTCCTATTCATTCCCATGTTAAATCTATTGCGTGCAAGGTTCGTCATGCAACTTGTCCTAGTGCTGGCCTTTTTTGGCGGGCGTTTTATCAGCCAAGTTTGCACGTGGGGATCTAAGCGAAATCGAGCCGTGTTGCCACTTTCGGCTATCCTCTGGGCTTACTCCTTGCTATACGGCTTCAGCGTGGATTATCTGATGATGTACGATTCTCGTTACAAGGCTGAAGCCTGGATAAACGCTCATCTTGCGGCCGGCACAACCGTGGAGACTTATTCTCAGCCGACCTACCTGCCGCGCTTGCCAAAAAACGTAAAAGTAAATCGAGCCCCTTTTACACTGGAAGGACTATCTGGCTTACCGGCTAGATCTCCGCAGTATCTAGTGCTTACGAGCGCCGAACACGATGACTTGGAAGAGGAGGCACTCTTACGCCGTCTCCTTCGAGGCGATTTCGGCTATAAGGTAATAGAGCGCTTCCAAACCGAACCGCTGCTGGGGCGCAATTTGATTCCGGGTTTGAGCCCGCAAATCACAATTTTGCAACGAAGCCAATGATTAAACCTGATTCAATGAAGAGATTGTGGAAAAAACGCCCTCAAACCTAAGACTTACGCCAGAACGGAGATCATCCGTTTGCGCCTTCTCGCTTGACTCGTACGTCTAACTCAACCGTACCGCTGGCGGGGGATAATCTGCTCCGGCACCAAGGGCGGTATCTCAGTTTAAATTACATTCACCTGCTGCGGTAACCCGCGGCGCCAGTGTCGCTTCGCCTGCCGATTCGCTGGGGCAGGTTGTAGGGTTCCACGGATGCACTATCCCGGCATTGTATTTCCGGCTGTGTTTGCGCTGACAACTCTTCAGGTCTGGTGGAGTTGGCTCCAGTCGGACCGTCGCTTTACTAAGTTTATCCTGCTTGTCTGGGTAGCTTTACTCGGCCTACTTTTTACCTACGCCTGGCTGCTTCGGAGGGATAGCCTCTGCCGGTCTGTTAAGACGTTCCACGGCTGGATCTTTGCTCAGCTAACCGAGAGCCGGGTGGCCGCCGCGAGTGTTCTTCTCCTAGCCGCGTATGCCGCTTGGTATGCACAGCATATCTCCGGAAAGTCACTGATAGGGAAGGACTTTGGCGCTTTCTTGTACCGCTACATTCTTCTCGATCAACTGTTTCCCTCTCTCGTCGCCTACAACCCGATGTTGAACGGAGGTTATCAAACGACAGAATTACTAACCACCGGCTCCGTTGGGTTATTTCTCGCGACTTACCCGATTGCTACGTTGTCCTCCATCGAAACTGCCTTCAAAGCGCAGCCGCTGCTCGTCATCATCTTGCTTCCGTTATTGCTCTACGTCAGTGGCCGATTGGTGGGGTTCTCACCCGGCGAGTCTTTCCTATCTGCCGCATTTGCTCTGGTTATGACCCCTATCGGTCACATGGGCGTCGGCCAAATGCTTTTTCATGGAAGCCTGCCCTATTTGTTTAGCTGCGAGCTTGCCGTTGTGATCTTCGCCTTGAGCTATCGGGTCTTTGTTTCGGGCAAGAGCGCAAAGTGGGGAATCCCAGTCATTGTTTTACTCGGATCTGTCGCAGCCCTCCACCCGGTGTTTCTGGTGGTCATGGGCCCGATCGCGCTCGCGACGGTTTGGCTCGGGAAAATACCCGTTAAGCAGAAGGTTGTATATAGCGTAGCGATCGGCACTGGTTTGCTAATTACGCAGGTCCTCTGGGTTGCCGAACTCTTCTCTTACGACGGCGGCCAGCTCGTCAGCGACCGCCTCGGATTTTCTGCTTTGTCGCTGTTGGATTGGTTAGAAAAGCTGGAACAGAATTTCTTGGGGTTTCAAGTTCCTCTGGTTTTTGCCTCGGTGATCGGTATACGCACTCTCTTGCGCTGCCGTGAGCACCCGGAAAAGCGCCGCCTCGGTGGCTTGCTGCTGATCGCGGTTCTTTACTATGGATCACTGAGCTCGATCGGATATTTCATAGTGGCGCAACTGCAGCCAATGCGCTTTGTTGTACCTTTGTCGTTTTTCCTCAGCCTCGCGATGGGACCTTCTTTACCCACAATCAAGTCGCTGTGGAACCGAATGGCGTGTGAAGCAACAACCAGCTCTCTGGCGCTAAACTTCGCGTTGGTCATCCTTACAATCTTAGTGTGTTTGCCTTATTCGGTGTTCTTCGTCGGTTTCCCGACCGCCTCTCCCGCCAACTTTGAGATGATCAGATGGTTGCGAGAGAACGTCAATGATGACGGGAGAGTCTTCTTTTACGTTCCTGACGGCGGAGCGCAGAATACGCCCCTGAACGGGCAGCTCTCGTTCTATCAGGTGGAAACGGACCGGCCGCTCATGGGCGTTCCAGCCGCCGCTATGGAAAGAAAATCCGTTGACTGGATCCAAGGCATCGGCGAATGTCTCAACAATCCTCGAACTGGTCCAGCTTGTAGAGATCTATACAACGTACGCTATGCAGTCACGCTTTCAAATAGACAGAATGGTTTATCCTACGACCATACTGGATCTGGCGGCTTTCGTTTGGTCAAGACCATCGAGCCCATCCGAATCTATGAAGCTACGGAACATAGCAACTACTTCTTGATGGGACGAGGAGAAGTGAAGCAGTATCTCAATCGCCTCGCCGTGGTCGCCCAACCCGCAGAGGTCCACGTGCTCAAATTTTTCTGGGCGCCTGGACTTCGCGCAGTTCCACCCTTGCGGCTCGAGCCCTACCCGCTTCCGAATGGAAAGGCATTCATAAAAGTTTATTCCAACTTCCGCGAGAATTTCGACATCGTTTATCGCTGAAGGATCCGGGCACTGGGTGCACGGCCGAGGCTTGAGCGAGGAAGGGCCTTTTATCAGCCCCGTGGTTCTAAGCTGATCGTCATACACGGGGGTTTTTAAAACCCCGATTCCGCAGTTGAACCTAGTTATCTCGTGAGCGAGGGGCGAGCCTGAAGGTGCGAAGACACCCAAGCATGCAGTTTCGAAGTCATTTTCGTCCTTTTGGCTGTGGATGGTTTATGGAGTTTTTGGCACGGCACAAGCACCGCTGGTCGACGTCCGGTCAGAGGCAGAATCTATTGGCTTCGCTACCAAAGGTTTGCTCCTCGCCTCCGCATCTGTGCCAACTGAGGAATCGGGTTAGATCCTCCCTGTAACTTTTTCGGTTTACACTCGCCGCACCGCCCGGCGAGTCTAAAC
>DATACQ010000631.1:0-3466 GCA_036258955.1 Binatia bacterium | reverse complement strand
TTCACGTCCGTGCCGTCTCCCTTCCCTCTCCAAGGGGAGAGGATAATCTGGATTCATTTAACACCGGCAAGTGTCGTCCGGGGAGCAAGCCTCGTAGAGAGCGGACAAGGAGTACAAAGTCACGCCGACTCGTGCCGTGCTGGGAACAGGTTGATTTCTTCTCGGTAGCTTCGCTAGCACGAATATGCGCCGTTCTCCTCAACGCACTGCCCCATTGGCCCGCGACCGGAGAGGGTTGCTGCCCGGACGCAATCTCGCAAAAATACGGCTAGCGCATGTTATCGATGGCATGGCGGACCAAGCGGCCCATCTCTTTGCAGCCCACCAACCTGCCGCCGGATTCTTGAATATCCGCGGTGCGGTAGCCTTCGTTCAAAACACTTTCCACAGCTTTCTCGACCCGATCAGCCGCAGCGACTTGCTCCAGCGAATGCCGCAGCATCATGGCAACGCTGAGAATGGTCGCCAGCGGGTTGGCTTTGCCCTGACCGGCTATGTCAGGCGCCGTTCCATGCACGGGCTCGTACATTCCGACCTTTCCCCCTAAACTGGCGGAAGGAAGCATGCCGATCGATCCCGTAAGCATCGCGGCTTCGTCACTGAGGATATCTCCGAACATGTTGGTCGTGACGATAACGTCGAACTGCCTCGGATTGCGGATGAGCTGCATCGCGCAGTTGTCCACCAGCATGTGCTCGAGCTGGATCGCGGCATAGCCTTCATCTTTGTGTATACGGGTGACGACCTTGCGCCACAGCTCGGTGACCTCCAACACGTTCGCTTTATCGACCGAGGTTACTTTCTTGCGCCTTTTGAGCGCCGCCTGAAATGCGACATGAGCGATGCGCTCGATTTCCGGAGTAGTGTACACTTCCGTGTTAACGCCGCGCTCGCTGCCGTCCGGTAACCGGGTAACGCCTTTAGGCTCGCCAAAATAAATTCCGCCGGTAAGCTCCCGCACCACGAGCAGGTCGGTGCCTTCGACCACTTCGCTCTTGAGGCTTGATGCGGAGGCGAGCGCGGAAAACAATTTCACGGGGCGCAGATTGGCAAACAACCCCAACTCCCGGCGCAGCGCGAGCAAGGCACGCTCCGGGCGGATTGAATAATCCAAACTATCCCATTTGGGGCCGCCCATGGCCCCGAGAAGAACGGCATCGCTCCCGCGTGCCAGCTTGAGCACCGAATCCACGAGGGGCTTGCCGTAAGCGTCGATGGATGCCCCGCCGACGATGCCTTCCTCAAGCTCCACATCGAACCCGTGGAGCTTCCCCACCTGGTGGAGAATCTGAGTGCCCTCGGCCATTACCTCAGGGCCGATGCCGTCTCCCGGCAAAACCGCGATTTTATAGCTCATGGACCCTCTCTCTCCACCATTTGCCGGTAGTGTTTGCGGCCTTCGAGTTTATTGAGCGCATTGATGTAGGCAAGCGCGCTAGCCATGATGATGTCGGTATGCGCGCCTTGTCCGGAAATGCGGAAACCGTCGTCTTCGATCACACAGGAAACCTCGCCCTGCGCATCCGCGCCGCCGGTGATCGCGCTCACGTTGTAACGGATCAGCTGTGACTGCGAATCGGTAAGTTTAGTGATCGCCTTATAACAAGCGTCCACGGCGCCGTCGCCGGTAGCGTAGTCCATCTTTTCCCGGCCGTTTACGCGCAATTTGATGGTCGCCGACGGCGTCCCCTCGGAACTGGAATTGACGCTCAAGTAAAGCAGCTCGTAGCGATCCGGCTGTCCGGGTACCCGGAGGATCTCCTCCGCGACGATGGCCTCAATGTCTTCGTCGTATACGTTCTTTTTCTTGTCGGCCAGTTCTTTGAAGCGCCGGAACGCGCGATTCATATCTTCCGTGGCAAGGTTGAAACCTAGGTGCTTCAGCCGCTCATCGAAGGCGTGCCGCCCCGAGTGTTTTCCCATCACCAATCGGTTACCGGGGATGCCGATAGATTCCGGGGTCATTATCTCGTACGTCTGTTTGTATTTGAGCACTCCATCCTGGTGAATACCCGCTTCGTGCGCAAACGCATTGTCGCCGACGATCGGCTTATTGATTGGAATCTGGATACCCGTTACCTGAGACACCAGACGGGAGGTCGGATAGAGTTGCTCGGTGGCAATGCCGGTGTCGAGGTCGAGGTAGTTCTTGCGAGTGCGCAGCGCCATCACGACTTCTTCAAGGGAGGTGTTGCCTGCGCGCTCGCCGATGCCGTTGATGGTGCACTCGATCTGGCGTGCGCCGTTGTGTACCGCGGCCAAGGAATTGGCGACCGCGAGGCCCAGATCATTGTGACAGTGCGCGCTCCAGATCACCCTGTCCGCTCCCGCTGTGCGCTCGATCAAGTTCGCGATGAGGCCGCCAAACTCGGACGGAATAGCATAGCCCGTGGTATCGGGCACGTTGATCGTCTTAGCTCCCGCACGGATTACCTCGCGAAAGATCTGGATCAAGAATTCAGGGTCGCTGCGCGACGCATCTTCCGCTGAAAACTCTATGTAGTCGGTGAATTGCTTTGCATAGCTGACCGCTTTCACCGCGGCTTCGACGACCTGCTCCCGTGACATTCTCAACTTGTGTTTGAGATGAATATCCGATGTTGCGATAAACGTATGAATGCCTGGACGGTTTGCGCCCTCGACCGCTTTCAACGCTTTATCGATGTCGCTCTGCTGCGCGCGCGCCAGACTGACGACCCGCGGCCTTGTAAGTTCTTGCGCGACTCTGCGCACCGACTCGAAATCGCCATCAGACGAGGCTGCAAATCCCGCTTCAATGACGTCCACGCCGAGTTTTTCCAACTGGCGCGCGATGACGACTTTCTGCTCGACGGTCATGCTTGCACCCGGCGACTGCTCGCCGTCACGCAACGTGGTATCAAAGATTGTTACCGTATTGTTGTTCATCGATTGGTCTGACATAGAAAGCTCTCCGATCTTCCCAAAGCCTATAAACAAAAACTCCCGCGGCCTGGCCAACGGGAGCATTGTTTGTATCTTGCAAGCTAGGAGTTACGGCTGTGCCTCAGCCATTTCTCCTCTCTTGACCCGTCGGCGTCGTCGGAACGTCGTCCAACTCCATAAGAGAGGGCCGGAAAAGGTGTATAACAGGAACAAAGTAAAAAACATGACTTGCGGCGCCATCACGACCACCTTAATCAAAATCACCGCAAAAACCAATATCCAGATGGGAAAACGTTTTTTTAGGTCGGTATTTTTCAAGCTAAAATAAGGAAAACCACTCACCATCAACCCCGCCAAGCCGTAGATCACCAATAGCAGCGTCACCTGCTTGTTCGGCGCGCCTTCGCCGCCCAGATAATAGTAGAGAAAGATCGTCGCAACAATCATTTCAGCGGCGGCGGGTATAGGCAGACCGACAAAGTGGTTTTTCGCCGGCAGCCCGGCCTGGACATTGAAGCGCGACAAGCGCAGCGCACCGCAAACGACATACGTACAAGCAGCC
>DATACQ010000630.1:0-3890 GCA_036258955.1 Binatia bacterium | reverse complement strand
CGGCCCGGGAGTCCTACGCGGCCGTCGTCGGTGCCTTCAGCCCTGACGGCCGCGTACCACTCGATGGTGTGGATCTCCTTCTGCAAATCGAAAAGGACGCAAAACAAATTCCAGCAACTGTCACAGCGCAAATGGTAGTCGATCCAAGCTTGGTCGATGAAGCGTTAAAAGAGCTAGGAAAATAAAGTTGCGCGCGCGCAGGTTCTTACAGCAGCTTTAAAACTCGATCGGCTTGCGCTTGAGCAGAGGCGCTATCTCGACGACAGGATGACCGCCTTCGCGAATAGCATCGCGGAATCCCGGGAGCTAACGTTCCACCCGCCAGCTGAGCGGCGTCGAATCCAAGAGTTCTTTCCAACCGCTGTAGCGTTTGACGTTTTCGTGCCCCACCGCATCTTGATTCCAAGGGCGGTCTAGTAGCGCTACGGGAAGATTCATGCTTGTAGCGAGAAATTTCGCCATTGGCAACGAGTCCTCCACCGCCCAGCAGAATTTCTTTGTCGCCAGCTCAGTTAGGGTCATACCGACGGTATTTTCAGTCTCGAAGCGCCCGTATTTATCGACGATTGTGAAGCTATGATACGGAACTTGGAACCGGGCAAGCCACTCGACGGACGAAGCATAGGTATCCGGCGGCCGGCCGGTAACGATCGCGATCTGATATCCCGCACGGGTCCATCTGTGGAGCACGTCGATGGCCTCGGGAATAGGCTCGATGGCGAGGATTTCGTCAGCATAGTGAATTTTCTCGTAAAGTTTAGCCCGTTCAGCTGGCGTTAAACCGCAGCTGGTTTCAAAGTCGAAATCCGTTAGTCTGTCATACGCTATCTGCTTCCCGAACTCGCGGTCGATGACGACCAAGAAGCGCCGAGCCGTTTCGCATAGCACGTCATCCATGTCAACGTAGATCTCTTTTGATTTCTGCATGCGTTGTGTCAGAGCGATGATCGAGCGACCGGTAAGCCTCTCCGTCGGCCAAGAATCTTCGGGGTCTTGAGCTTAATCTCAACCCGAAACTCTGGATTCTAGACTCGTTCCCTTACTTCTCTCAACTGCCGAGCTTGCTGACGCGGATCCGCTGCTGGGCGCGCTTCTCACCGGTAGCGTAATGCTCTCCCTGCACAGCCAATTGAGCCTCTTCCTCGTCTTCGTCTGACCACAATCCCAAATTATAACCGAACCAGGGATCCTGGGGTTTGAGCTTGGGCAGCTCCAGCCGTTCCCAAAGCTGCTTCGCCCGTTCCATGTATTCTCTTTTGGGTAGGGACACAGGAGGGTAAGCCCATTTGCGGGTTGCATCGATGAGCATCGCGGAAGAACCGGCGATCTCGTCCAGCGAGTGGCCGGCTTCCTGCCCTGGTGGAAACACCGACGGGTCCATTTGCGGCGTACGGTTGCGGATAATCAGCACGTCGCGATGCGGCTGCATACGAAAGGCCATGGCCCAGAAGAGCGAATCGAGATTGCGCGGGTTGATGTCTTCATCAACCGCAATAACCATCTTTCCCGTCGCGGGATTGTACCCAACCATGCTATGCAGCGCTTGCCATACGTGGGCTTGGTTGATTTTTTTCATTCGGATCACGCAGATCTGCCGCACGGCGATGCTGTGGAATGCCACTTCGAGAATCCCCGGAATGTTGCATTGATCTTTCAAGAAGCGGAGATAGTTTCCCTCCGCCGCAACTTGACGCATGACGCTCGATTCACTGGGCGGCATCTGGCTGATAATGGCCGCCAGAATGGGATTTCTCCTGTGCGTAATGCACTTCACTTCGAAATAGGGGTTCAGCAGTTTTTCGGCGATGTAGCCGGTTGATTCGCCGAAAGGCGCTTCCGGCTCGAGGAACTCCGTGGAGATTTCTCCTTCAATGACGATTTCTGCATTCGCCGGAACCAGGATATCACTGGTTTTGCACTTCACGACCTCGATTGGGGCGCCGGCAAGTCCACCCGCAACGTCGAGTTCGCTTACGCTGAACGGTATACGCGACGGCGCAGTGTACGCGACACAAGGCGGTGCGCCGATGACCAGGGCCGCTTGCAGTGAGATCCCTCGTTCCTGGCACTTGCGCCAGTGATAGCCGCCGTGATTGCTCGAGCTAAGGAACACGCCGGTTCGCGTCGGCCCTTTCACGTGGCCGCGGTAATTGCCGATGTTGATAATTCCAGTCTCGGGATCTTTCGTGAACCAGTGAGAGGCGGTGGTAAACGGCGCGCAGTCATAGCCAGGAGTGGAGATTGGAATCGGGAACTCGCCTAAACCGCCTTGCTCCAGAAGCGAAGCGCCGATGTGTGTTTCTTCATGCACTGGCGCGTTGTCCAGGAGCTTCGGCGGAATGGGATTACTTTGCGCTTTGGCCCAACGATCGACGATCTCTTCGGGTCGGCACTGCAAGCCGAACCCGTAAATCTGCCGCGAAGCGGCCAAAGAGCCCACGATCACGGGGATGTCATACCTGCGCCCCTTGGCATCCACAACGTTCGTGAACATGAACGCGCGCCGCTCTTCTTCCGCCAATCCACGAAACTGCCAGCGCACGAGCGGCATCAGCTCGGTGTCTTTGTTGATCTGCTCGTCGATTTTTATCAGCAATCCCGCTTTTTCGAGCGCCGCAAGGTGCTCGCGAAGGTCCTTGAAATAGCCCATAAAACTTCTCCTTCAGCAGTCCCGGATTACGTTTCACTTCATCCGGGCTACATAGGAATTGTTATGCATCGCCTGTAAGGCACGGAGTGAAATCCGGGGACTAGGATCCCAGGCTGTAGCCCGGATGCAAGGAAGTGAAATCCGGGACTAAAACCCCAGTGCGCAGCCACCCTTGCGCGGGTCGGAGCCGCCAACGAATGCACCGGAGTCGGGATCGCGCAAGATCATATGAGCGCCGCCGAAACTCTCGGGAGCGGCGTCGACGATTTGGTGACCTCTACGAACCAATTCCTGCTTCACATCAGCAGAAAATTCCCGTTCCAGCGCTACTTTCGTGCCCTCGATGTGGTTGAATCGCGGCGCTGCGATGGCTTGCTGCGGCGTCATGTCATAATCGATCAGATTGCAGATAATCTGCGTTTGGACCTGCGGTTGAACATGTCCGCCTTTGAGTCCGAGAGCGGCGTAAGGGCGGCCGTCTTTGAGAATCATACCGGGCATGAGGGTATGAACACAGCGCTTGTGTGGCCCGATACAGTTAGGGTGTGAACGGTCGAGCGAGAAAAGATGGCCACGATTCTGCAAAATGATTCCGGTCTCGGGCTCCACAACACCGGAACCGAACCCCATAAAATTGCTTTGAATGAACGATACGAGATTCCCTTCAGTATCGGCGGCAGCAACGTACTCCGTATCGGCGCCGGCACCGGCAAACTCGTATTTGCTTGCAGCGCGCTCTTTTTGTATCTGGCCGCGGAGTTTATCCAGCCGCGCATCCGCCACCAGACTCTCAGTGGAGACCTTCATGTAATCGCGGTCCGCAAGATGCACATCGCGATCCATAAACGCAAGCTTCTTTGCTTCAATCATAAGATGGAGGGTTTCCGCAGTTGCTGGACCTGAGGTCCTGAGGTCGAAGCCCTCGAGAAGCTTGAGCATCTCTAAGGCAACGAAGCCGTGGGTAGCCGGCGGCATCTCATAGATATCATAGCCGCGGTAATTAGCCGTGACTGGCGCCACCCAATCCGAGTGATGATCGGCGAAGTCACTCAAGGTGAAGAGCCCGCCCAGTTTTTCCGAACAGCGCACGAGCTTCTTGGCAATGTCCCCCTGGTAAAAATAATCCGCGCCTTCGTCGGCGATGCGCCGTAGCGTCGCCGCCATGCGCGGATTTTTGAAAATTTCGCCGGCCCGAGGTGCCCTCCCTGCAATCAAGTAGTTGATCGATGCTCCTTCGTCC
>DATACQ010000629.1:0-7291 GCA_036258955.1 Binatia bacterium | reverse complement strand
TCCGTCCCTCGGCATGAAGCTGTTTAAGCAGCGCCAGCACTTCGTCGCCACTCCGGCTGTCGAGCGCTCCGGTAGGTTCGTCGGCGAGAATCACCGGCGGATCATTCACCAGCGCCCGGGCGATGGCAACACGCTGTTGCTGGCCGCCGGAAAGCTCAGCCGGTCGATGTTCGGTGCGGTCGCCGAGCCCAAGCCGCGCGAGCAAACTCATCGCCCGCTCGGCCCGCTTGTGCTTTGCCAGGCCCGCATAAACGGAAGGAATTTCGACGTTCTCTCCCGCGGTTGCCGTAGCCAACAAGTTGTACCGCTGAAAGACAAAGCCGAACGTTGCTCGGCGCAGCCCGGCGAGCTCGTCGGGCGAAAGATTTGCCGCCTCTTTGCCCAGCACGCGGTAACTTCCGGATGTCGGCCGATCCAGACAACCGATGATGTTCATCAAAGTCGATTTTCCGGAGCCGGATTGGCCCATAATCGCGACAAACTCGCCGCGCTGGATCATAAGCGAAACGCCATCCAGAGCGCGCACGATGGTGTCGCCGTTGCTATAGTGTTTATGAACCTCAGTCAGTTCGAGGAGCGCTCTGTTCATAACTGGGGTCCTCGGTTGAACCGCTGCGCGTTGACCCTATTATTCGCCTGCTGTTGAGTGTTGCCGCTGCGATTCGCGGCACCCGCCGGACGGTTGACGAAGATCCGTTCGCCTTCGTTTAAACCAGCGGTGACTTCCGCGTGGGCGCGCGTCTGCAAGCCGACATGAATCAGTCGCTGCTCGCGGCCAGTGCCATTGGCAACCGATACGCGATAGGCTTTCCCTTTGTCGCTGTCGTCTTTGGCGGAACGACGAGTGAGCACTTCCGCCGGCACAATCACGGCGTTTTCGGCCTTACCGAGAACGAAAAAGACCTGGGTGGTCATGCCCGTCATTAGCCGGCGGTTTTCGTTCTTGACGTCGATTAACACATCGTAAAGTACGACGTCGTTGACGATCTGCGGCGAGGGTTGGATCTGGCGCACAGTGCCTTGCCATCGGCGTTCGCTGTCGCCCAAAGTGGTGAAATAGCCTGGCATGTTTTCCCGCAAGCGATTGACGTCCGCTTCGGCCACCTGCGCGCGCACGGTCATCATATCCAGATTGGCTACCTGCATCACGGTGGGCGTCGTTTGATTGGCGTTGAGGGTTTGTCCTTCTTTGGTCGGCAACGTCGTGATCGTGCCGGCCATCGGCGCATATATTTTTGTGAATCCTAGATTCGTGCGGCTCGCCTTGAGATTGGATTCGGTTTCCTTAATTTGCGCCAAAAGCGCGTCTACCTGCGCTCTGGCAACTGCGGCCTGGGATTCGGTCTCCTGCAACGCCTGCTGGCTGACCGCGTTCGCCGCAATTAGATTCTGATTGCGCTTGAGATTCTGCTCGGCCAAAACCGCCTGCGCTCTTTGTTCATTCAGTTGCGCGTGCAGGCTATTGAGGCGCGCTTCGCCGGCTTCCACCTGCGCTTGGTAAACCCGCGGATCGATTTCAGCGAGCAATTGGCCTTGAGTCACCGTATCGCCTATTTCGACGTGAATTTTCTTGAGCTGCCCGGACACTTGGGTGCCGACATCGACATATTGCTTTGGCTCCAGCTTACCTTGCGCGGTGACTACTTCCTCGATCGTCCCTCGAGTGACCGCGATCGGGCGTAAGGTATCTTCTTGCTGTCTTTGGCCGGCAGAGCTGTACCAGTACCAACTACCTGCGGCGATAATCGCTACGGCAAAAATCGTGATCAGCTTTTTTCCGCTTTTCGGCAGGTTTTTTTTCCAGTGCATATATGTCCCTTATGAAGGTCGTCACCTGTTGATACGAACAAGCCTGCGCCAGTCTTCGTTGCTGCTGGCTTAGGAAAAAAAACGCCAGATTACCGACAGTTCCCGATGACATGATCGAATGTCAGGTTTCAGAAATTCTTTGGCAGGCCGCGCGACTTCCTTTAGTCATTCCCGCCAAAGGGGGATCCAGATTTCTTCATGAATTTCCCTGGATTTTGGGTCGTGCTTCCTCGCGAAGCGGGGATCACGCCAGCTTGCCGGGAATGACTCGGACGCTGTCACACGGACTTTGTCAACAAGCTTCCGCGCCTAGCGCACAGCGCTACGGTGGCTCGTTCTTCAGATGGCGAAACAGGCGACGAGAAACACGCGGCTGACGATGTACCTTTGACGATCACCAGTGCAGTGGAGTAGCAAGCGGGAAAGTGTATGTTGCGACGCCCCTCCGGGCAAAGGACTATTTGGGCGAAGCGGGCGGGCGGCGCAATACGTCGGCGAGCATGCGGCGTTCGTCCGGGGAAAGCTCTTTGGCCAATTCTTTGATCTTCTGCCCCATCCGTTTGGACATTGCGATGCGTAACTCTTCAATCTTCGTCACCTGATCGTCGTAGGCATGCTGATCAAATGGTTCCGCGCTCAGTAACTGAAGCGCTTCGCCGCGCGCCTCCTCGATCTGTCGACGCACCGGATCACCTGCGGCACGAATCTGCATAAAATGCTCGCGCAGTCGCGATTGCGCCGGCTCGGGGAGTTTCTCAAGCGCCTCCTCCATTTGTTGCTGGCGCGTTGGCCGCGCGTCTAAACTGCGCGGCACCTGGCCCACAATCACACCGAGCAGCAAAAGATTGAGCACCAGCGAGGCGAGAAAGACGATCTTCACTGTCTTGGTCATAGCAACGCCTCATCCGCAGATAAAAAAGTTTGAAGATACGGACCGCTGTCGTCGGAACCGTATTGGTCCTCTGGCGCGCTAAAGCCGATCACGAGACCGATAAGCAGAGCACCGGCTAAAACGTAGGCTGGTTGTGGCAGATGGAATTCCGTGAAGAGTTCACGTAACGATTGCCAGAAGGGTGCTGTTTTCTGTTGGGTCAGTTGCTGTGCCATTAAAATAATGCGTTGGGCCAAATCCGGACTGGCTGGCTCGACACGGCGCGAGCGCAAAAGATTTTCGAGTTTCTCGTCCAGGTTATCGCTCATAAGCTACTCACAAATGGTTTTTCATGCGTTCCTTGAGTGTCGTTTTAGCGCGCATCAGCAGCGACTGTAGTGCTTTTAAATTGAGCCCCATTATGTCCGCTGCCTCCTGATTGCTCATTCCCTGCTCGAAACAAAGGTTGAGCGCTGTGCGCTGTCGCTCGGGCAGCCCGGCAATTTCTTTTTCCAACGCTTGTTGTTCTTGAGTTTGGATCATCGTTTCGTCCACCGGCTGGCGTTCGTCGATGACAGAAGTTTCGTCCTCGAGTGCTTCCGGCTTCTTCTTCTTGCGCACATCGAGGCATAAATTTACCACGATCCGGTAAAACCACGTGGTAAACTTGGTGTTGCGGTCCGGCCGCCAGAGACCAGGATTCTCCCACAATCTAAGGAACGCGTCTTGGACAACGTCTTCAGCAGCTTCCTTGCTTTGCAAATAACGGAATGCGAGACGGTAAAACCGCTCCGTGTGACGTTCAACCAGCTCGGCAAAGGCGTGGCCGTTCCCGTCTTGAATGAGCGCAAGGAGTTCGCCGTCTTCTTTGTCAGCCCAGCCGCCCGCCATACCGTCGTCGTTTGCTGAAGATTCCTAATCATAAAACCACATCGTCTCCGCTGGAACAAAGACTGCCTATTGTTCGGATTGTACCCGACGTGTGTCCTCTGAAGACTAATACGACGGATTCCCGGAAAGTATTCGCGAAGCGGCTCCTCTGTGTGTCAAGCGCGGGCCGCCTAGCCGAACGCAACCGGTAACTGTTTGATATGCATATGCTTTTTCTCTGTGGAGCTAACAGCTAATCACGATTTGAAAAAGCCAAGTATAGTGGCTAGATCACTCGCGTTTTCCGCATTAAGGGAACACCAAGCATAGTCGCCGGCGTATAAACGAATCGTCGGTTTAAAGCCGTGACTAATCGGGACGAGGTCACGCAGCACGTCATACCAGGCCCGGCGCTCGTCACGATCGAACGGCGTATCATCGGTCGCGTCGATGCGACGGCACAGATCTCTCCAACGCTCCAGCGGGAAGCCGAACTTGAGATCTTCAGGATATAACGAAAGAGTGATTGAACGTTGGCGGGTAAAGTGCTGGCTCTCGTCGAATTCGACGATTCGCTTCTGCTCGGGGAGATAATAATCACACGGCGGCATCAGGGGACTTTTGATAAAATCCCTATAGCCGCGCAAATCGCCGAGCGCGGCGCGAACTGCCTCCAGACTCTTGCCGATGGCCGTAGACGCATAGTCCTCCGGTTTCGCGGACCATGGAAATGAATAATCAACTCGGCACTCTCCGAATAACGCGGTGAGCATCTGACGCACGTGCTTTTTGCACTCCCGGCAGTGTCCGGAATGCGAGATCTCGTGAGTGTTCGAACTCATACCATCTTTTGTAGAATGTCCAAAAATGGACAGCAACTGAGGCCGGCTAGTGCGTATATATCAACACAAACGAGCGCAGCTGGGGTGAAGCCCATCGGCTTTCATACCGGCCAGTAGAAGCGGTGGCAGCAGTAAGACAGGATACACACGTGATCAGCGAAAGGAGAAAGAAAAGCGTAAGTAGAATGCTAAAGAACCACGAGCAAGTGAATCAAAGAGCCATGGGAGAAACATTCCGCTAACGTCAGTTCAACTCGCGGCAGCGGATATTTGATAGTTATCTTAACTACAGCATGGTAGACTGCCGCGCAAAGGAGAGTCCAATGCTTGAAGCAAATCACCGGCTGTTCGCTGGTATAAAGATTTCCACCCAATTACAGAGCCAATTAAATAACCCCGCTCCGGGCACAGAGCGTTATTTTAAAACTGAGGACACGGACTATCTTCACGTTATTACGCTAGGTGAGGAGAAGTTCATCGGAAGATACATAAAGGACGGCTTTCCGGCGGCGGACATCGACAACATCAGCCGCAACGTCTGTAGTATTGTGCGCCTGATCGCACGTGGCCGCTTGGAAGAGAAGTCGGTTCACATCTATGTTGCTTAAGCACATTTGACACTGTGAAGGCCTTCTCCAGCTCATCACGCCGCCGCGGGCCTTATCATCACTTCGCTAAACTCCGAGCGTGTCGGCTAGTTGAGTCTTTTGATGTCTGCGCGAATTGTGCTGCCGCCAGGTGATATAAGGGGTATCTTTATCGGCGCCATCTGTTATACTCAGCTTTAGCACACGAGTACGCCCAACCACCAAATATAAACCTCGGCTGATTCCGAGTATGAAGAGGCGGTTCCCAGGGTAACCGCCTCTTTCTGTTTTATGACCCGGAAATCAGTGGCGCCGACCAGCGACTGCCAACGAAGAGATTGCCTCTATGGACCAAAGCCTTAACCATCCCCGCATCAACCGAATAGCATTTATCGGCAACTACCTGCCACGCCAGTGTGGCATCGCCACGTTCACTACCCACTTATCTGATGCCATCGCCGCAGAGCATCCTGACACAACTTGTATAGCAGTGCCTGTCAACGACATCGAAGATGGCTATCCATACCCGGCTCGCGTGCGTTTTGAACTAACGGAAAAGGATCTCCACTCGTACCGGCGGGCGGCTGATTTTTTGAATATCAACGGCGTGGACCTCGTCTCACTACAGTTCGAATACGGAATCTTCGGAGGACGCGCGGGCAGCCACATTCTCGCTCTCCTCCGCGACCTGCGCATGCCCATCGTTACGACCTTACATACGATTCTGCGCGAGCCCGACTTGTATCAGCGTCGCGTTTTGGAAGAAGTCGCAGCGCTCTCAGATCGATTGGTAGTCATGAGCAAGCGCGGCGCGGAGTTTCTCGAGGAAATTTATCGCATCGCACCAGAGAAAATTGATTATATTCCTCACGGCATCCCGGATGTGCCTTTTGTCGACCCGAGTTTCAACAAAGATTTGTTCGGAGTCGAAGGCAAAACTGTATTGCTTAGTTTCGGTCTGTTGTCGGCGAACAAGGGAATAGAGAACGTAATTGCCGCTCTTCCCGCTATCCTGGCCAAACATCCAAACGTTGTTTACTTCATAGTGGGCGCTACGCATCCACATGTTCTGCGGCGTGATGGCGAAGCCTACCGTCTGTCTTTGGAATGGTTGGCTCAGGAGAAGGGCGTTGAAGGCCAGGTAGTCTTTTATAACCGATTTGTCACCTCGGAGGAACTCGTCGAGTTCATTGGCGCCGCTGACATCTATATCACCCCCTATCTCAACCCAGCGCAAATCGTCTCGGGTACGCTCGCCTATACCGTAGGCGCCGGTAAGGCAGTTATATCGACCCCCTACTGGCATGCTGAAGAGATGCTCGACGACCAACGTGGAGTGCTTGTGCCCTTCCGTAATCCGGACGCTTTAGCGCAAGAAGTTATCCGCTTGTTAGACAATGAAGCGGTTCGCCACGGCATGCGCAAGCGCGCTTATCTTTTTGGCCGCGAGATGGTCTGGTCGCAAGTAGCGCGCCGGTACATGGATAGCTTCCGGCGCGCGCGTGCCGAAAAGCGCCACTTTACTTCGCCCGGTTCGGTCGTGAAACCGCTCGACAAACGTCTGGCCGAATTGCCGCCTCTGAAGCTCGATCATCTGAGACGCATGACCGACGATACCGGTATTTTTCAACACGCCATTTTTACCGTGCCTAATTATCACGAGGGATACACCATCGATGACAACGCGCGCGCGCTGACCGTCAGCACACTTTTGGAAGAACTCGGCAGCGACGATACGGCCGATTTAATGTCACGCTATTTCGCCTTCCTCTGCTACGCCTTCAACTCGAAAACCGGACGTTTCCGAAATTTCATGAGCTATCAGCGAAAATGGCTGGAGGAGAACGGCTCAGACGACAGTCACGGCCGCGCCTTATGGGCGTTGGGCACCGTACTAGGCCGTTCCGACACGCTGGGGCTTCAGAGCATGGCCGGCTGGCTGTTCGAAAAAGCTTTGCCGGGGATTCTAGAGACTACCAGCCCTCGCGCGTGGGCATTTGCGCTGATTGGTATCGACGAGTACCTGGAGCGTTTTGCCGGTGACCGAAGAATTACTAAGGCGGGTGAAAAGTTGGCCGCACGTCTGCTCGGGTTGTATGGCAAAAACCGTAGTGACGAATGGCGCTGGTATGAAGAATCGCTTACTTATTGCAACGGCGTGCTGCCGCACGCCATGATCATATGGGGGCGTCGTGTACGGAATAAAGGAATGGCGGAAGCTGGGTTAGAGTCACTTCAATGGTTGGCCGATCTACAGCGCGCGGAAACCGACGGAGGTTATTTCGTGCCGATCGGCTCCAACGGATTTTGTC
>DATACQ010000628.1:0-3351 GCA_036258955.1 Binatia bacterium | reverse complement strand
ATCCCAAACAGGATTTCGAAGGGGTTATGCGCATGCAGTCGCTACTCGAAGAGGGCGGCTACGTGATGGAGCAGGGCGAACGATTCGAGCTTACTCCGAAGGGTGTCCGGCGGGTCGGCAGGTTGGCGTTGAGAGATATTTATCAGCAGCTCCGCCGCGACGGCATGGGTCGCCACTCGACTCGCAATCGCGGCAACCAGGAATTCCTTACCGAAAACACGCGGCCGTACGTTCAGGGAGACCCCTTCCAAGTCAACATGATTCAAACTTTGAAGAACGCTTTGCTCCATGGCGGTGGCGTGCCGGTGCGCATCGGACCGAGAGACTTCGCTATCTACGAATCTGAACACACCACCCGGGCAGCCACCGTGCTGCTTCTGGATATGAGCTGGTCGATGAGCTGGGAAGGACGGTTTGCCGCCGCAAAAAAAGTCGCGCTCGCAATGGAAAGCTTGGTGCGCTCGCTGCACCCCCGCGACTACTTCGGCATCGTCGGCTTTTTCACCCGGGCAGTGGAGTTGAAAGCCAAGGACCTGCCGCAGGCCACTTGGAACATGGGCGATCCGTTTACCAACCTTCAGGACGGTTTGCACTTGGCTTCCCAAATGCTTGAGCGGCGGCCCAGCCAAAACCAACAGATGATTGTGATCACCGATGGTCAACCCACGGCCTATTGTCGCCAGGGGCGGCTCTACTGTGAATGGCCGTTAAGCTTTGGGGGCATCAGCCAGCGCGCCGCTGAAGAGACGTTGAAAGAAGCCGAACGCATCACGCGCAAAGGCATCACCATCAACACGTTCATGCTCGACGATAGCCCGGTGTTACGGGGGTTCGTCGACGATCTTACGCGCATCAACAAAGGTCGCGCGTTTTATACCCGCCCGGACCGGCTGGGGGAGTATCTCCTAGTCGATTACCTGTCACACCAGAGAAAAAAGGTTTAATGCGCTAGGGCATTAAACCGTTCCAGCCGTTTCAGTAGTTCCAACCGTTTTCAAAACGTTGAAGCCGTTTGCTCTAACTCAAGGGCCGCCTGGCACTCCTATCAGGCGATTATTATTAGGATGTTGAGCTTAGTAGTTCAATCGTATCATTAAGATTTCCTATTGGAGATCTCGTTTAGTTATAGAACGTCAAGAAGGTTTCAGCTGCGAGGCGCGCGCTGCTCGACGAGCGGAGGCGTACGTTTGTAGTACGTTGGAGCGAGGCGGGCGAGCGCAACGAAGCAGATGAGAGCTTATTGACGTTCTATTGACTACTGAAAATATTTTCAGTAAGCTGGCGTAGTATGCTACCGACGCTTACTGCGAGACAAAAAGCGATCTACGAATTTCTTTTACAGGCGATTCGGGAAAAGGGCTATGCACCATCGATTCCCGAGATCGGCGCTAAGTTTAAAATCGCTTCCACCAACGGTGTTTCCGACCATTTAAAAGCGCTGGAAAAGAAAGGCTACATCCGCCGTATCGGAAAACGTGCCATTGAAATAGCGAATGTCCTGGGTAAAACGGCGCTGATCCCCACCCGAGAAGTACCGATTTTGGGCCGCGTCCCAGCGGGCAAACCATTTCTTAGCGAAGAAAATATTGAAGGATACTTGGCGATGCCCAGCGACATGGGATCGGGAAAGCTGTTTGCTCTCCAGGTCAAAGGCGACAGCATGACTGCCGCCGGCATCGAGGACGGCGATCGAGTCATCATCAAACAGCAAAGCACGGCCGAAAACGGTGAGATCATCTGCGCCCTGATTGACGGCGAGGCAACCCTCAAGCGATTCTTTAAAAATGACGGCGTCATCACACTTAAACCGGAAAATGAGCAATATGCTCCTATTATCCTTTCCCGAGGCGAGTTTCGCATCGTTGGCAGAGTGATTGGGTTGATTAGGAAATTCTAGGGGCGGTTCAAAGTTCAAGGTTTCTCGGAGCATTCGGATTTTTCGGCCAACACCCTGGAGATTATATGCAAGTTAAACATTTTGAAGATTTCGAGATCTGGCGAGAAGCACGGCGTTTAACGAGCGAAATTTACTTTTTAACATCCGCGCCAAAATTCGCAAAGGATTTTAGTCTTCGCGGTCAAATACGAAGCGCGGCAACCTCCATCATGTCCAACATAGCAGAAGGTTTTGAGCGAGCCGGAAACCAAGAGTTCACTCAGTTTCTTTACGTGGCGAAAGGTTCCTGCGGCGAAGTTCGCTCCCAGCTATATGTAGCGGTTGACCAAGGATACATTTCAGAACGAGAGTCCGAGAAATTGCTGATTTCATTCAAACGCCTATCGAGTATGATTGGGAGTCTTATCAAATATTTGAAGGAAAGCGGAATGAGGGAGCCAAATACAACGGTCGTTCAAAGACTTCTACCACCGAAACACATGCGCACCTTGTAACGAAACCTTGAACTTTGAACCTTGAACCTTGAACAGGACTTTGAAGCTTTGAACGATTTGAACGATTTGAACAGTCCTACAAATACCCATGAACGCTCTTTCGGCACACGAACTATCACCGACAAAATGGAGTCTTTCGGAAATTGCCGGCCGTCTGGTCGAAATTTCTTCATCAACTAGCCCGGCGTCCTTAAGTATCGCTTTTAGTCTAGTTCGCGAGACTCAGCAGCGAGGAGAACCGGTGGGGTGGGTTACCGGAGCGGAAAGCGGATTCTATCCTCCCGATGCAGCCCAGGGCGGAATCGATCTCGCGGCATTAGCAGTGATACGCGTCCGCGCGAGAGACAGTATTGCCCGGGCCGGGGAAAAGCTTTTGCGCTCCGGCGGCTTTGGTTTGATCGTATTAGATCTCGGCAGCGCCGCTATCCCGATGCCTCTTCAGAGCCGCTTGACCGGCCTGGCTCATCATCATCATACCGCGTTGGTTTGCTTGACGGAGAAAGAGCCTAGAGCTTTTTCCCTCGGCTCGCTGGTCTCCCTCAGGGCCCACGCCAAGAAAAAACGAACTTTCGAAAATCGCTTCGCCTGCGCGCTTCGGGTGCTCAAGGATAAACGGCGCGGACCGACGTGGAACCATGAAGAGCTCTACTTTGGGCCGGCTGGCGTGTGTTGACCTGCCCGCTTTCCCCCTGCAGCTGCTGCTCAAGCGCCACCCCGACTGGGTAGATCAGCCGGCGGCGGTGGTTGCAGAGGATAAACCTCAGGGTCTAATTCTCTGGGTTAATGAGCGGGCGCGGCAATCGGGTGTGCTGCCGGGATTGCGTTATGCGGCAGCGCTTTCGTTAGCGGCAGGGCTGCGCGCGGGAGAAGTTGCAGCAAAAGAAATTGCCGAATCAGTGTCCGAGCTAACGCGCCGGCTCATGCGCTTCTCACCCGAGGTCGAGCCTGCCGCTGGCGAGC
>DATACQ010000627.1:0-2391 GCA_036258955.1 Binatia bacterium | reverse complement strand
TTCCAACGTTCCATCCGATGTTTCGAGTTTCGGGTTTATGGTTTCGAGTTTTGAACGCGGAACCCGAAACACACATTCAATGCGCTTTAATTTTGTGGGCTCGAGTTCTCCAACACGAAACTCAAAACCCGTATTTCGAGGCATCTTGATCTGATGGGTTCGAACTTCTCAACCCGTAACCCGAAACGCGCAACTCGAAACAATCCTTTCAAATCCACAACCCCGCAGGGATGTTTGCCGGTTGCAGGCGTACTTCGCCGCAGCTGGCGGGAGTCGGGAACAGTTTGGCGGGATTGAACCGGCTCTCGGGATCAAAGGCCTTGCGCACGCGGGCCATCGCTTCAAGGTCCGCGGAATTGAACAACAGACCGATATAGGCCTTTTTTTCCAAACCGACGCCGTGCTCGCCGGTGATGCTGCCGCCGAGCTCGACGCACGCGCGCAAGGTCGCGGCGCCCGCTTCAATGACGCGCTCGAGTTCGCCAGGCGCTCGCATGTCGAAGAGAATGTTGGGATGCAGGTTGCCGTCGCCCGCATGAAATACATTGGCGATGCGCAGGTTAAATCGTTTGCTGATCTCCGCGACCCGCCGCATCATCTCGGGCAACTGGCTACGGGGCACCACGCCGTCTTGCACGTAGTAATTCGGCGCCAAAGTTCCCATCGCGCCGAAGGCCCCTTTTCTGGCCTTCCAGAGAGACTGCCTCTGGCGTTCATCTTTGGCGACGCTTGCCTCTCGGGCGCGGTTTCGGCGGCAAATCTCCTCTGAACGGATAATCGAGCGCTCCGCCGCTTCGCTCAGTCCCTCGACTTCGACTATGAGGACGGCTTCGGCATCCAAAGGCAAGCCAACGGGTGCTCCTTTTTCCACTGCCTCGATAGTGGTGCGGTCCATGATCTCCAATGCTGCCGGGATGATTCCCGCAGCCGTGATGTCTACGACGGTCTGAGTGGCATCATCCATTCGATCGAAAACGGCAAGCAGGGTACGCACCGATTCGCGTATGCGCATCAGGCGCACGACTGCTTTAGTGACAATACCCAAGGTGCCCTCTGATCCGACAAAGACACCGCAGAGATCGTAGCCTGGGCTGTCCGGCACTTCACCGCCGAGCCACACAATATCTCCGTCGTCCAGAACCACCTCGAGACCAAGCACATGATTGGTCGTGACGCCGTAAGCGAGCGTATGCGGCCCGCCTGAATTGTTAGCGACATTGCCGCCGACGGAGCAGGCCGCCTGGCTGCTCGGGTCGGGCGCATAAAAGAAACCATCTTTCGCCACGGCTTTAGTGATGTCGGCATTGATAACGCCTGGCTCCACGATGGCAATGCGATTCCGTAAGTCAACCGTCAAGATCCGGTCTAAACGCGCCAGCGACAGCACGATCCCTCCTTCGGCGGGGACCGCGCCGCCCGCGAGCCCCGTACCCGAACCGCGCGGCACGATGGGAACGTTGGCTCGTTTCGCGGCCTTCACGACCGCGGACACTTGCGTACTGTCGGCAGGGAGGACTACGATCTCGGGCACGACTTGGAAGATCGAGCCATCCTGCTCGTAGACGATGACATCCTCTTTTTCAACCAGGACGTAAGGCGCTCCGACGATCCCGCGAAGCTCGCCGATGAGGGATTTCTGATTCACGGTAAAAAGCGTATCCGAGCCCACGACGTGGGTCAAACTCGTGATTGACGCTTGAATTGACACTATATATACATATAGCCGCTGAATGGCGTATGACAGGCCACTAACGAAAGGATGACGGTCATGTCCGATCAACAAAAAACCCGGGAGCAGCAGAACGGCAAAGGAGTATCGCGGCGCAACATTTTGAAAGCTGCGGTTGCCGCTGGAGGCGCGGCGGTCGTCGGTTTCCCTATGATCGCCAAGGCTCAAGGCCCGATCACGATGCGCTGGCAGAGTACCTGGCCACAGAAGGATATCTTCCACGAGTATGCCCTTGATTTTGCCAAGAAGGTTAATGATATGACGGGCGGCGACCTCAAGATCGAGGTGCTGCCCGCCGGCGCGGTTGTGCCGGCATTTCAACTGATCGATGCTGTATCGAAGGGTACACTCGATGGCGGTCACGGCGTGGTCGTATACCACTATGGCAAGCAGACCGCGCTGGCGCTTTGGGGATCGGGTCCGAGCTACGGAATGGATGCGAACATGATGCTCGCCTGGCACAAATACGGCGGCGGCAAGGATCTGCTCGAGAAGCTCTACAAGTCGATCGGAGCCAATGTCGTTTCTTTCTTATATGGCCCAATGCCGACGCAACCGCTCGGCTGGTTCAAGAAACCGATCACCAAGCCCGAGGATTTCAAAGGCGTCAAGTTCCGCACCGTCGGTATCTCGATTGACGTGTTCACCGGCCTCGGCGCTGC
>DATACQ010000626.1:0-3176 GCA_036258955.1 Binatia bacterium | reverse complement strand
ATGGACCCGGCCCGCGCTTCAGAACTGGTGGGGCAGTCCTAAGGAGGCGATGGGACAGTTACTTGGTCGTTTTCGTGTCGGTCTTGGTTTTCGGATCAGTTTTACTATCGACTTTGGTCTTTGTGTCGGGAGCGTCCTTCGATTCGATACTGGTCGCCGTCATCTTGTAATGAACGGTGACCGTTGAGCCTTTCTTCAGATCGCCTTTGACTTTCGTGTCTTTGCCACGTCCGATTTCCCATTTCTCCTTACCTTTCTCCACGACTATCATGTCATCATTCACGTCCAAGACAGGCCCTGTTACCTGATAATCCTTGGGACCGGCCGCTACGGCCGCGGAGGCGATTAAGATGCTCGCCAAGAAGATTCCTAGAACTGTTTTCATATAGAGTCCTCCGTTGTTTGATTCGCCCGTGGGTGCCGCCCTCCACGCGGAACGGTCGAGCGCTGTAGATTTAGACGCGCACAAGTACCTTTAATTCACTGGGCGTCTAGTTTACAAGTGTGTTGTAATGGCGCGCGCTAGCCGCTCATTCAGAAGATTGCGGCCAGAAGCAGAGCCTCCTCGGTGGCCCGCAAAGCAGGGCGTGCAACGTGGTCTCGAGTCTCGGGTTTTCGAATTGCAATCTCTACGAAAAGACTCTAGAGACGAGACGCAGTCCGTTTAGACTCACTTGGGTTTTTCCAAAACATGAACAATCCGTTTACGTAAGGAGCAAGATCGATGGATGAAGGACTTCCTATAGCCAAGGGCAGCCAGATTCACGCGATGCTTCCGCGCATGGCTAATCGGCATGGCCTTGTGGCCGGCGCTACGGGCACTGGTAAAACAGTCACGTTGCGCGTTGTGGCAGAGAATTTCAGCCGTATCGGCGTCCCAGTTTTTATGGCGGATGTTAAAGGCGATCTTTCCGGCATTGCCGCGCCCGGGCAAACAAACCCCAAGGTTAGCGAGCGGTTGGCGCAGCTCGGCATCGCCGATTTTACGTTTGCGGGCTATCCGGTGACGTTCTGGGATCCATACGGTGAGCAAGGCCATCCTGTGCGGACGACGATTTCCGAAATCGGGCCGCTGCTGCTATCGCGACTTCTCGATCTTAACGAAACCCAAAGCGGCGTGCTCAATCTCGTCTTTAAGGTCGCCGACGACAACGGCATGTTACTCCTGGACCTGAAAGATCTGCGCGCGATTTTGCGATATGTCGGCGAGAACACGGCGCAGTTCAAAACCAAGTACGGGAACGTGTCGGCGGCAAGCATCGGCGCTATCCAACGGGCGCTGTTGAAGCTCGAAGGTCAGGACGGGGAGCGTTTCTTTGGTGAGCCGGCGCTTGATCTCGACGATCTGCTGCAAACGGATGATTCCGGGCGCGGTATAATCAATATTCTTGCCGCCGAGAAGCTCATCCATGCGCCACAGCTTTATGCGACCTTTTTACTGTGGCTGCTCGCCGAATTGTTCGAGCGCTTGCCGGAAGTGGGAGACCCGGAAAAACCGAAATTCGCGTTCTTTTTCGATGAAGCTCACCTATTGTTTGACGATGCCCCAAAGGTTTTGCTCGAGAAGATCGAGCAGGTCATCCGCTTGATCCGCTCAAAGGGGGTGGGCGTCTATTTCGTCACGCAGAATCCACTGGACATTCCCGACGTTGTGCTGGGCCAGCTAGGAAACCGCGTGCAGCATGCGCTACGCGCGTTCACGCCGCGCGACCAGAAGGCGGTCAAAGCGGCAGCTCAAACTTTTCGCCAGAACGACGCGATTGATGTTGAATCGGTCATTAGCGAGCTTGGCGTGGGGGAAGCGCTCGTTTCTTTCCTCAACGACAACGGCCAACCGAATATCGTTGATCGCGCATTGGTGTATCCGCCCCAGAGTCAGCTGGCGCCGCTAAGCGTGCCCGAGCGGGAGCAGATCATCAAACAATCTACCGTAGCGGATCATTATGAACAGGCATTGGACAGGGAATCGGCGTATGAGATGCTTCAAACGCGCGCCCCGCAGGCAGAAAAACCTGCGAGTAGCCAGGGAAGCGGCTGGCAAAACGAAACCGGACGGTTGCTCGGTGCGTTCGGCACCAGCGCGGCCCGAGCGATCGGCAGTCAAGTGGGAAGGGAAATCATCCGCGGGGTTTTGGGGTCGATGTTCGGTACAAGCACGCGGCGAAGGCGTTAAGAGTGAGGGCGTGGAACGCCTCCACGTAGGGACAGGTCGCGACCTATCCCTACCAAAAAAAACAATTCAGAGATAGATCGTATGTTGCGCGGCTAGCGTTTAATTACATGGGTCCGACGTATCATGGCCGACTCACAGGGAGCGGTTCATAGATCGTTTCGCCGCGAATCGCGTATACCGGCAACAGCGCCTGCCTGGCAGGAATCGTTCCTCTCTGTGAATCGACAGCAGTCCACTCGCGGTCCTCGAGCCGTAGGACTGACATATCCGCAGGTTCGCCAACGCGCAGCGTCCCTATTTGATCGGTTCGGCCTAGCAGGCGCGCGGCGTTCACCGTCGCCATCTCTACGACCTCGTCCAGAGAGAACCCCAGCGCCATGAGTTTAGCCATGGTCGTTGGGAGATCGTAAACAGGTCCGTCACGATTTCCCCGGTGACCATCCGTGGAGACGCCATCAGGCAGTAAGCCCTGGTCGAGCACCCGGCGGGCCACGTCAAAGTTCAGATTGTGCAGGCCGTGGCCCACATCCATCAAAACGCCTGATCGTTTTGCATCGCGCACCTGCGGCCAGAGCTTGCCGTTCGGATCGAGCAGCCCGCCCGGATGAGCCGTGAACATGTGAGTGATGATGTCGCCGGGGCGCAAATATTCCAGCACATCGCCAACTGCCACGGGTTCGGCTCCTTTGGTCCAACTCTCGCCAATGTGAATCAATAACGGGATCTTCAGTTGATCAGCTAGGTTGCGCGCTCGTTCCAAGGGTATGAGACCTTGTGAACCGAGCGCGCTCCCAGTCGCCATGATTTTTATTCCGACTATTATGTCGCGGTTGGCTTCTACCGCCAGCGCAATCTTCTCTTCGTCGATCAAACGTGGGTCCGCGAGAATGCCGTAGCCCGGACCCATGACACCGCCTAAGGTGGAAAGATTGATATAGTTCAACACGCGGGTCTTGGCATTGTCGGTGACATAATTGCGAAAGACATTCAAAAGCGTATGGCC
>DATACQ010000625.1:0-5216 GCA_036258955.1 Binatia bacterium | reverse complement strand
ATCTCGCTCGTCTGATTGCGATCATCTTCGCCCACGAGAATCAATGTCGGCTGCCTGATCTCCTGTAAACGCTGGCTTGTATCGTGTCCCTGACGCGCGAGCAGATGGCGCAAGTAAAACTCAACAGGGCACAGGTTGTGCATCCTGACACGCAAATAATGCTCGATCTTTTCGGGATATTTTCTGACAAACTCTTCGGTCCAGCCGACTAGGATCGTATGATCGCGTTCGTATTTCTCATAGCCCCACTCGATCATTTCCTTCATGATCTTCAGCGGGAGTCCCTTCGTAACCGGATAGTGGGCGCCGGTTGAAGCCAGAACGAGTTTCTTTACTCTGGCGGGATAATCCAACGCGAGCAACTGAGCAACCCGCCCGCCCATCGAATGGCCCACGATGATGGCGTCCGCGATCTCAAGATGGTCCAGCAACGCGATCACATCTTCGGCAAACATTTTGGTCGTATAATCCATGGACGGCTTGCTCGACTGCCCGGTACCACGATAGTCGTGAATGATAACCTTGTGATCTCTCGAAAATTCCGGCACCTGATTGATTTTCCATACCTCACCGTCACACGCGGTTTCACTGAGAAACACCAGCGCCTCGCCCTCGCCGTGAACTTCATAGTAGATATCTACATCATCTTTTACTTTAAGCTTGGGCATAGAAGCTCCTCGTGGATCAAGACTGCTTTATAGCGAATCCATATTTGAAGCCGTTTGTCATAGCAAGAGACGATTCGCTTCCCTTTTGCTTGACTCGGATCCGCCGGAGCGTTATGGCGAGGAGTCGTAAGGCGCGGTAATAAATGCGCGCCAAATGGGAGACCGAGATGATTAGAAGAGAATCCGCTGGTCGGCTTCGCACCCTCTCTGTCCGCGCTCTCCTCCTTTGCTCGCTAGTCGTGATTCCGCTGACCAGAGCGACGGCGCAACAACCGACCAAGGTCCCGTTTCCATACGGCCCTCTCGGGCTCAACAGCATCCCCTGGCTCATGGCGAAGGAAGCCCGGCTTTTTGAAAAGCATGGACTCGCCGTTGATATGGTTTACGTCGGCGCATCCGCGGTTATCGTTCAATCCATGCTTTCGGGTTCCGCCAACGTCGCCGGCTTTGGCGGGCCTGCGGTGATCACCAATGTGTTGCGCGGCGGCGACATTATTCAGGTCGCTGCAATGATACCGCACTTCACACAATCCCTGGTGGTTCGTGCTGACATTCGCGATCTACGCGGCTTACAGGGAACCAAAATAGGCATCACCCGTTTTGGCTCTGTCACCGACTTCGCTCTGCGGTCGCTCCTGGAACGCCATGGTCTCAAAGATGTAAACGTGCTGCAAATGGGCGGCTTTCCGGAAGCCGTTGCCGGGCTCTCGAGAGGCGCCATCGATGGCGCTGTGCTCTCTCCCCCGCACAGCTTTCGTATGCTCAAAGAAGGGTTCCGCGAGCTGATTTCGCCCAAAGATCTGCGAGCGCTTGGAAGCGGCTTCTTGACGCAAGGCATTATCGCGAAAAAATCCTATGCGGCGGCTCACCGGGACACCGTCCTGCGCCTCCTCAAAGCTACTATGGAGGGGACCAGGTATGCGTCGGCCGACGAACCGGCGACCAAACGTTTCATCGGCAAATATCTTGGCGTTTCGGATTCCGAGCTGCTGCGCCAGAGCTATCTTTATGTCGTCGAGAATTTTGTGAAAGAACCATTCGTGCCGGAAAGCACGATCCAATCGATGACACAACGCATGGCTGAGCTGAATATGATCGACGCAAAAGCGGCTCAAAACACTCCGGCAAGCGCTTACTTCGATAACAGTTTCGTCGGCGAGCTGAAGCAATCAGGATTTCTCGACCAACTGTGGAAATAGCCGCGCCCTTAGCACCCGCGGGACCGCAGTTTTCTTGAAGGACATGCTTGACGGCGAATCGCGCTTTCGCATACTTTCGAAGCAGTTTCAGCATAGCCTGGAGAGCCACATGTTTATCGTCATTTGTGCTTGTTTGCTTTCTGTATGGGCCGCTTTTCTACTGCCTCGTTCTGTGGCCGCTCAAGAGCGGATTCGGCTCGGTCTCAGCTCCATCAGCGCCACCTCCGGCAGCATCTGGGTAGCTGAAGAAAAGGGCCTTTTCAAAAAACATGGGGTGAATGTGGAAGTCATTTTTATGGGCGGCGGCGCATCCCGCGTGGTGAGCGGACTTCTCGCAGGAGAAATCCAGTTTTCCGTGGGCGGCGGGGACGCCGTGCTCCGAGCAGCTCTGCGCGGTGCCGATACCGTCCTTGCGATCTCGCCGATGAACCGCGGCTTGCAGCGTCTACTCACCCGGCCGGAGATCAAGTCGCCGGGCGAGCTTAAAGGCAAACGCGTGGGTATCACCCGTTTCGGATCAGCGGGTCATCTGGCGTTTCAGTTGTTCGCGAGAAAATGGGGTATGCGGCCCGAAGATTTCCAGCTTCTGCAGCTGGACTCCTCTCCGGCCATGTTGGCGAGCCTCGAGAAGGGCGGCTCCGAAGCCGCGGTGTTGACCCTGCCTTCCTTCTTTCTTGCGGAGGAGAAAGGCTTTCGCACTCTGGCGGACCCGGCCGACATGGATATTTACTATCTTCAGAACTCCGTCGATACCACGAGAAGCTACCTCAAGGCACATCGGCCCACAGCGGTGCGCTTCGCCAAAGCCATCACCGAAGGGATCGCCTACTTTAAAAAATACAAGAAAGAAAGTCTCGAAGTGCTGCAAAAAAAATTGCGCATTCAGTCGGCGCAGGAAAGAGACCTCAAGTATCTGGAAGCCTCCTACAACCTGTTGGCAACAAAATACTACAGCTCGGTGCCGTACGCCTCGCCAAAAGCCATCGAGACGTCGCTGGCGTTTATCGCCATCGACGAGCCCAAGGCGAGGGGTGCAGATGCCAACCTCTTCGTCGATGAAAGCCTGGTGCGCGAAATCGACGCCAGCGGTTTCATAAAAGCGCTTTACGAGACCGAGTATCGCCAATGAAAAAACCCGGAGTGATGGACTCCGGAGTGTCGGAGTCATGGAGAAGAGGTAGCAACACTCCACCATTCCAGTACTCCATCACTCCAACGACCGCGGGAGCCGGAATGCCTGATTACAAAGAAATCATCTATGAAAAGAAGCACGGCGGAGTATTGATCACGCTCAATCGACCCGAGGCGGTAAACGCCATCACCCGTTCGATGCTGAAGGAGTTACACAACGCCTTGGATGATGCCGAAGCCGACCCGGAAATTCGCGCGATCGTGCTGACCGGCGCCGGCCGCGGTTTTAGCTCTGGCTTTGATCAGGCAACGACCAGCGGACGTCGCCGGGATATCCAGTGGCCTTACGGCATACAAACCGGCATGAGCGCCGCGGATCTGATGAACTACTGGAGCACTGACGATGTCAAGCTGATCCGCATTTTCCAGATGACCAAGCCGGTGATCGGTGCCGTGCGCGGCTGGGCCATGGGCGGTGGGTGTTGGCTCGCGCTCTACACCCATATCACCATCGCAGCCGAGGATGCGGTCTTCGCCCAGCCCGAAGTACGTCACGGCTCGAACACCTCCTTTATGTGGACCTTGCTGGCGGGATTCAAAAACGCCTTGCGCTATGGCCTGGTGGGCGATCACATCGACGCTCAGGAAGCGCTGCGCATCGGTTTGGTAAACAAAGTCGTGCCGGTGGAGCAGTTGCTCGAAGAATGTTTTTCTCTCGTCGAGCGCATCGCGCGGGTGCCGCCCGAAACGGTGAAAATCAATTTGGCGATCTCGACCATCGGGCTGCAGATGATGGGACTCGGTGATGCGCTGCGCATGGACGAAACACTCTCGATCCCAGCGCACATGATGCTGAACGAGAAGTTTCGCCGGCCTCTCGACGAGGCGCGCGCAACGCAGGGGACAAAAGCTTATCTGCAGCTACGCGACGGCCCGTTTCAACCGGAACCGTTTGGGCCGAGAGCGAAGAAAAAAGCAGACAGATGAAAGCGGAAAGCGGAATGGAGAGTGGAGAATAAAGAAAAAGCGGAAAATCGAAAACAGAAAATGGAAACAAAACCTGCGAATGATGGAAGTGGGAAAGTAAAAGCGGAAATGAAGCTTTGATCCGTGCCCTTTTTCCGCTTGCCGTTTTCATATTTCGTCTTTAAGTGCTTGCGAGGAAAATTCAGTGGAGCAAACCCATGTCGATGAAGTTTTGTGGCGCGATCTTTCGCCGCTCATTGCGCCTAGATCCGTTGCCGTCATCGGCGCGTCGCAGCGTCCGTCAGAGCTAGCGGCGCGCGAGCCGCGAGGCAATCGCGTCATTCGTAACCTCAAGAATTTCGGCTTCCCAGGGCGGGTCGTGGCGGTGAATCCGAAATACACCGAAGTCATGGACTGCCCGTGCTATCCGAATTTGGCCGCAATTCCCGATCCGCCGGATTGTGTGGTGTTGGCGGTCCCAAACCGCCACGTGCCGGGCTTGCTGGATGACGCGGCAGCAGCCGGGTTGCGCGCGTCAGTGGTATTCGCCGCGGGTTTTGCCGAGATCGGCGGCGAGGGACAAGCGAGGCAGGCGCGGCTGGATGCGCTTTCTCGCGATCGCGGCTTTCTGATCTGCGGTCCGAATTGCTACGGTGTACTGAACGTTTACGGCAAGGCGCCGCTGTTTGCTTCGACGATTCCTGCCGGATTTCTCGCCGGCCCGGTGGCTTTGGTTTCTCAAAGCGGCGGCCTCAGTACGACCATCGCGAACGCCCTGATGCTCAACCGCCACGTCGGCTTTAGCCATATAATTTCATGCGGCAACCAGGTCGGCGTGACTATAGAGGAATACTTCAACTATTTCATAGAAGATGAGAACACCCGCGTCATTGCAGCTTTTGTCGAAGGCTTCAAGGAGCCCGCGAAGCTTCTTGCCGTGGCTGCGAAAGCCGTTGAGCGCAACAAACCTTTGATTGTTCTCAAGGGCGGCAGATCCGAAGTGTCGCAGCGCGCCGCGGCGACGCACTCGGGTTCTCTTGCCGGCGCCGCCGAAGTGATCGAGGCCGCCTTTCGCCAGAGCGGTATCGTCCAGGTCAGGAGCATCAATGAATTGATTGACACGGTGAGTATTTTTTCGTGTGACGGCTACATCAAAAAATATCGAGGGGGCCGGAGAATTGGCGTGCTCAGCGGTTCCGGCGGCGAATGCACGCTGGTTTGCGATGCTGCGGCAAACGCGGGCTTGGAAGTG
>DATACQ010000624.1:0-5654 GCA_036258955.1 Binatia bacterium | reverse complement strand
GACGGCACGCGCGCGACTGATGCGTGCCATTCTGTTGCGGTGGTCTGACGGTTTCCAAGCACGGAACTCCTTCCGGAAGCAGCCGTCGAACTACGAAGTGATCTCTACGTTGACTGATAAGCGATCCAGTCTCATGACCCTACCTAACGGGTGTAGCCGCCCGGGGCACACGTTGCTTCAACTAAACGGCAAATGAGCCGCGGCTGCCAACACTGAACCGATTCCCCTCATGTTAACCCACGAATAGTGCATCAAAGGACCGCAGGCGTATATCCGCCGACAACGCATTCGTGACATTGCTTCAGCTTGTGCTTCATCCCGGCTGTTCCCGGCAGCCGAGGCATGCAGGGCGGTCTTCGGACTCGCGACTGTTGCTTCTCGGCCGCTAGATGCGATAGAAACGCCGCCACTGGAGGCAGCGAGCATGAACACCAAGAAACCAGACCTGAACGAAGTACTCCAAATGTGTCAAACGGCTGAAAAGCTTATCAAGACTGTTTTCACCGGGCGAGAACAGAAAAAGGGTGACCGTAATAAGTGGCGCGGCAAGGCTCGGCGTCTGCTTCGGAAAATCAGCGAATCACTATAGCGCCGCACACTCCAACGGGCTGGCGTGCGCCGCTGTCAGCTTTAGACAAACCTCATCCGTGGTTCCCATACACAAGTTTCTTATGGGAGTTCGGGATTAGTCGCCCGTAACCTATTACGGGTTTGATGATGTAGCCGCCGTCCTACGTGTAGACCGTATCGGCGCGACAATTCCACGAGGACGAAAATACGGGCGCGCCGAAAACCCCAGTGAACTCGGGCAAGCCCGCCGGATCGCTTTACGCCCGCCATTAGATCGGGCAATCGGCCAGTCAATCGACGCTCCCTACCTGACAAAGCTGTCCATTTCTTTCAGATTATGACGGACAAAATACCCCTGGATACGAGTTCTCCATGGCAGAGGCATGCGCATGCCATACCAGTCTCCGTAAGCCCAGACTCGTACGTGATCAACGCCGTTGAGGCGCAGACTCAAACGGAACTAAGGTTTGGGTCGGTACGTTCTCGTCGAGCACTCGTATTTGTCCCCGGATCTCCCCCTGCGGGAAATCCCGTGTATGAACATTCGCGTAGCCTGCGCGATTCTGCAGAGCACGAACAAGCTCGTCGAATTCTCTGGCAGCAATTCCTTGACCCGTGACTGCGAGCACTTGATCCGCCGTGATCGTCCCCTTCACGCTTCCATCCCTGGGGCCGGGGCACAGCGGGGTGATTTTTTCGTCACGCACGCTCTCCGGCGCCGGATTTGCGGCGGTCTGGCACAGCCAGACAACGATACCACCGACGGTGTGACGCTGGCCGAAATGAATATGAGCCTGAGTGACGTCCGCCTCCAGACCAGAGTAGCTCAGCTCGTAATCAATGATGTCTCCCGCTGTATTCAAGGTTGCGCTGAACTTTCCCGTTGCTTTGGTGGAGATGGCGCCGCGAAGGGTCGCTGCCGGCACTGGAAAGGCTTTCTCCGAACCGCCGCCGCTGAAAATCACTTCATTATAGCCGGACAGCTCCGTTGCGAATTGAGTACCAGTCGCGCTACCGTTCTGCACATCAGAGGTTTTCGTTGTGGTTTTCGTTGTTGTCGAACCGGTTTTCCCGGGTGCGCCGGTGGTAGTAGAGGATCCACTATTGGCAGGAGCTGTTGTCGAACTCGCAGCGGCGCCGAATGCTGTCGAGCTCGTGCCATGGATCACGAGTAAGCCAAATACTAAAGCTCCGGTAATGGCGACGCGTCCCGCTGGAGAAATCCGAGTTGCCTTCATCGATATTCCTGTTAACCATCTCGTCTTCATCTTTGTTCCCCTCCCTGAGCTTAAGTCTGTTGAAGACTTGATCCGTCGAGTGCGATTTCGGGCCGCAGTAATCTAATGCCCGCATATCAGAATTGGGGAGATTTGGTCAATTGAAATGCTCTGTTATTTTGCCACGAACGTTTAAACCACGGACGGGACCCGTCAGAGCGTTAACGTCGTCCTTCCGGGCCTGATATCCGGATGCAATCTCTCGCCCTATAAAGATCAAGATTTCGCCGGACCCGCGACAGGTGTTCCTGCCGATCGGAACTCGCTGTAGGATTTCTCTTCGACGATGCGTGAACCTAACTGTGCGTTGATTCGCGCCTTGATGGCGGCGCGTTCGTCATTGTAGAAGTAGACAGACCGCGCAAGCGCAATGAATTCCGCGTCGAATGCTTGTGCGGCTTCTTTTTCACGTATCCGGTTCTCGATATCCCACAGCCGCTCGTTTGCCCGTTGGAGCGCCTGCTCGTCCACCGCGACCTCGTGAGCGGCGCCGCTGTCTTGCCAGCTCTTCTCGAGCAGCTCGAGTTGCAGAGACACGTTGGCAAGCTTTTGCGCATCCAGGATCCGCTCGGCTTTGATTCGTAGGATCGTGATCTTGTCCAGCAGCTCGCCCGGCGAGACAGGTATGAGGATTTCTTTCATAGGCGCGATCCTACCAAGTCATCGAGCTTCGCGGTGACTTCCTGAACTTCGATCAAATCCATCACGCCTCGCTCATCGATCTTCTCGGTCCAGGGCAGCTCGGTGGGCATGCGGCCGCGAAACCGCCGCGCCGCCTCTGCATAGCGGTTCACGCACCATTGGCGCGACAGGTATGGGCCGCTACGATCGGGATTGGTGGCGGCATAAAGACCGATGACTGGCGTGCCCACCATTGTAGCCATGTGCACGGGGCCGGAATCCGGGCTCAATAACACCGTGGCACGATCTAGCAACGCGAGAAGCTCCGGAAGCGTATCCTTACCGACCTGGTTCATGAGGGGGGCGTGCGCCTGCGCCTCGATTTGTGCGCCAAGCTCGCGCTCCAGCACTGTGGATCCCCCTGCAATGATCACACGCATCCCATGGCGGCTAATGGCATGTTCCGCCACAGCTGCATATCGTGCGGCGCTCCAGTTACGCTTGGCGTGAGTTGAGCAGGGACTGATCACGAGCGTGGGTTGCCCGTCAGGAATCAGGCGCGCCGCGTAGGAGCGCGCCGCCTCCGGCAGTGGAATATCCCAACGCAACAGCCGCTCGCGGACACCCAAGCCTTCAGCGAACCCGAAGAAACTGTCGAGGACGTGCTCGCGTTCGCGCGGCCTGATGCGTGCATTTGTGAACAGCCACTGCAGCTCTCCGGCGCGCGCACGGTCGAAACCGAGTTTCAGGCCCGCTCGGACTTGGCTCGCGACCAGGCTCGCTCGAACGGCCAACTGCATATGCAGCATGATGTCGAATCGTCGACCGGCAAGCTCCTTGCGCAGTTTCTTGAGCTCCTTTAGGCCGGCGCGCTTGTCTACGGTAAGAAACTCCACGTCCTCGATCAGACTCATCAAGCGCGCCTCCAGCTTACCAATGATCCAGGTGAATCGCGTCGTCGGCCACGCACGCTGCAGGGTCCGCAGAACCGGAACAATGTGGCAGGTGTCACCGATCGCGGACAGTCTCAGGATACAGACATTACGGGGAAGAGAGATAGCAGGCAACATAACCGAGGCGATTGGCTCCGCGGTACTGGCGGCCGCCGGATTCGAACTCAGGCGCAGAGTGACCACGTTGCAGGACCACCGGATTCCCCGATTCTGGCCATTTGAGTGTCGCTTCAGTAGTCGGTTGAGAGTACTCCGTTTGAACGAACCGTAACAACGGAACAGACATTTTGCAACGCAAAGCTTTCCAACACCTCAATTCATTCACGAGAGACGGAAGGATCATACTCGCGGAGGGCAGCATCTCAAAGGTCTCTGGGATGATTGTGCTACGTTCGTCGGCCACCGCGTTGTGATAGCCGTAGAGCGGCAGTCGATCGGGCAGCGGAAATTTAGATACAGGTGTATACAAACGTGCTACATCTCGCTTGATCGAGCGCGGTTCGAGGAGCGACTCTCGCCGTTGTCGAAAGCCCAGCCGAATACTAATTGAGCAGGATGCGCCGATCGTAGGCGCCCGGCAGTTCTCATCCGCCACTTACGCCTCGAGCTTTTTGCGTAAGGTAGTCCTGGATATTCCCAATAGCTTTGCTGCCTGGCTCTTATTCCCGCCGCAGGCCGCCAAGATCTTAGCCAAGTGCTGTTTTTCCAAACCCCGAAGCCCGACTACCGGGATAGGTGGACCCGCGTTCCCCATCAGGACTTCTTTAGGAAATACCGTGGTCTCGATGTACTCCGTGGGCGGCGTCAGGATGACAGCGCGTTCAATGATCTTCTTGAGTTCACGGACATTGCCCGGCCAATGATAAGCTTCGAGCGCGGCAACTGCGTCTGGTGTAATTCCCCGAACACTGGTTCTCAGGGCGGTAGCCGTTTGTTCAATGAAAGCGTGAGCCATGAGCGAAATATCTTCGCACCGTTCACGTAAGGGCGGGATGTTGATGGTGAAGGTACTAAGGCGATGGTAGAGATCCTCACGAAACTTCCCTTGCTCCACTAATTCCCGTAACGGCTTATTGGTTGCGCCCGTAATCCGGCAGTTGATTTTGATTTTTCTGAGGCCTCCCAAGCGAGTGAAGGTTTTCGTTTCCAAAACTCGCAAAAGTTTCGGCTGAAGACTGGCGCTCAAACTACTGACCTCATCAAGGAAGAGTGTGCCACCGTGAGCTAGTTCAAAAAGCCCCGGCTTTTTCGAACTCGCATCAGTAAACGCTCCCTTCTCATACCCGAAGAGTTCACTTTCCAACAGGTGGTCGGGGATTGCGGGGCAATTGATCGGAACAAATGGCGCCTTGCTGCCGAACGTCGCATTATGTATCACCTGTGCTATCAAGTCCTTGCCGGTACCGGTCTCGCCTTCGAGCAGTACCGTCACCATCGGGAATGGTGTTACTGCGTCGATTTGTTTCTTGACTGCGAGCATCGCCGCTGACGTTCCGATGAACAATTCGGGATACGAGCCACCCTCGACGATCTTTTCCTGCCTAGAGACATCTCGAAACAACCACAAAAGCGCACCTCTCTTTGCATCACTGGTCACCGCGACAGTAACCGCAATAAGTCTTCCGTCAACTCGGCGCAACCGTAACTCGAAACGTTGCGGGTCACCGGGAGGACACGTTCCAATTTGAGCAAACAACTCTTTTGCGGCTTCACCGTCGACAAAAGCCGTGAGCGGCTGGCCGAGCAGTGACTGTTTTGGCACCCTCAAGATCGCTGCACCGGCTGCGTTTGCTTCCCTGATGATGCCGTCACGATCAGTTACGAAGTATGCGTCAGGCGCTAATTCAAAGATGTCTCGATAGCGAACCTTCTCTTCCTCTGCAGCTTCTTGCGTGAGCGCAATTTGTTTGGCTTCCTCGAGCAGCTGTTGCTGCGCAATGGCAATCTCTTCGAACGCGGTGTCCAAGGTTTTTAGGGAGTCTTTTGCAATTTCCGAGTTCGACACACGGGCGCGCTCGCGTAGTAAGCTTATCCGGCTATCTAGGAACTCGAACTCCCGTAAAAGTCGCTTTGCTTCCATACGGATAGTACAGAGCATTAGTTGTCGTTGTTGATGAGAACGTGTGAAACACCCCTACCTCCCAGGGTGAAGAATACGGTTCAATGAAAGGAGTATGCCGACGTTTGTACCTAACGCGTATTGCCAAGCCACGCGTATTGCCCACTCCTTAAA
>DATACQ010000623.1:0-3875 GCA_036258955.1 Binatia bacterium | reverse complement strand
GAGCGTAGGACTCCCAATGGAACCGGGACGGACGGTAGGCTCGCCGAAGCGCCGGCAGGCGCATATGCGCTTCGCGAAAGCGAAGCGACACAGGCACTTCGACTTGCCGGCGTCTGCGCTCCCGGTAATTTTTGCTGACCAGAGTCTTCAGGGATTATCTTGCGCCGCTTGGCACGAGGATTGCGCTCGAAAATTCGCATGGCAAATACAGCTGCGGATATTCTAATCGACACCCTTCAGGATTGGGGAGTCGACGTCGTTTTCGGCCTACCTGGTGACGGCATCAATGGTATCATGGAGGCCCTACGGCGGCGTCAAGAGAGTATTCGCTTCGTGCAGGTGCGTCACGAGGAGTCTGCCGCCTTTATGGCCTGCGCGTACGCCAAGTACACCGGCAAACTCGGTGTTTGCGTCGCTACCTCGGGCCCCGGTGGAATTCACCTCTTGAACGGCCTCTATGACGCGAAGCTCGACGGCCAACCCGTGCTGGCCATCACCGGGCACCATTATCACGATCTTATCGATACGCACGCGCAGCAGGACGTGAATCTAGACCGCGTGTTCATGGACGTCGCCGTTTACAACACGCGTATAATGGGAGCTGCGCATGTGGAACAGGTCGCGAATCTCGCGTGTCGCACTGCTCTGGCCTATCGCGGGGTTGCTCACATCAATTTCCCCGTTGACCTTCAAGAGCACGAAGGCGGCGAGCGTTCCAAACGCAACATCCCAGGCCACACATCCGATGTTTTCGCCGCAGGACCGGCTGCTCCCAACGACCGCCAGATCGAGCGCGCGGCGGAAGTGCTGAACGCGGGCAAAAGAATCGCAATTCTGGCTGGGCAGGGCGCTCTCAAAGCGGGAGATGAACTCGAGCAGCTAGCCGAACGATTGCAGGCGCCGATCATTAAGGCGCTCTTGGGAAAAGCTGCGGTTCCCGACGACAGTCCCTATACGACTGGCGGCATCGGATTGTTAGGCACGCAGCCGTCTCAGGAAGCGATTGAGAACTGCGACACTTTGCTGATGGTGGGGACATCGTTCCCCTACATTGAATTCCTGCCCAAGCCGGGGCAAGCGCGCGGTGTGCAGATCGACATCGATGCCGCCCGGATCGGGCTGCGCTATCCCGTAGAGGTCGGTGTCGTCGGTGACAGCCGTGTCGCTTTACAGAAACTTTTACCTCTGGTCCAGAGAAACAACAGAAACGGGGATAGAAGCTTTCTCGCGCTTGCCCAAGAAGGAATGCGCGATTGGTGGAAGCTCATGGAAGAGCGCGGTACCAGAGATGATAAGCCGATGAAGCCACAGGTCGTGGCCTGGGAATTGGGCAAGCGGTTGGCGCCGAACGCGATTGTCTCCAGTGATTCCGGAACGATTGCAACCTGGTTCGCGCGGCAGATTCCGATCCGCCGCGGTCAAATGTGTTCCTTGTCCGGCACTCTCGCAACCATGGCGAATGGGCTTCCCTATACGATCGCGGCTCAGATCGCTTATCCGAACAGGCAATGCGTTGCGTTCGTCGGCGACGGTGGTTTTTCGATGCTGATGGCGGAGTTCGCGACGGCCGTTAAGTACGAACTTCCCATTAAAGTGATCATTATCAAGAATAATACGTTAGGGATGATCAAATGGGAGCAGATGGTTTTTCTCGGAAACCCCGAATACGGTTGCGAGCTGCGCCCCATTGACTTCCCCGCGGTTGCGCGTGCGTGCGGCGGCGTCGGTTTTACGATCGACGATCCCATTGAGTGCGGCGCCATCCTCGATCAGGCGCTCGCAACTCCCGGACCGGTGATCGTTGAAGCGGTGGTCGACCCGTTTGTGCCGCCGATGCCCGCCAAGATCACGGTGAAGCAAGCGACCCAGTTTGCGAAGTCGCTTGCCAGAGGCGAGCCGAACCGGTCGAAAATCGCTTGGACCGTACTGTCGGACAAGGTGCGAGAGATGATCTGACGAAAATTGGAGTACTGGAAAAGTGGAGTGATGGAGTAGTGGAAAAGACAAATTCAGTGCGCCTCCGGATCACGGCACACATAAGCATCACTCCAATACTCCATCGCTCCGTCACTCGACGTACGGGAGCGCTCTCAAAATGAAACCTATGGGTGCTACGCGCTGGGCCATTGCTGAAGGTTACATCCCGGGTTGGAGTCATGGCCCTGAACCGCAGTTCACCAGCCATGAAACCGTCTGTATCTTGAACTCGTCCAACGAGGACGCTCACGTCAGTATTACGGTTTTCTATTCTGATCGTGAACCCGCCGGGCCGTACCGAGTGACGGTTCCGGCGCAGAGAACCAAGCATGTGCGGTTCAACGATCTCAAGGAGCCGGAACTCATCCCCGTCGACACTGATTTTGCCAGCATCATCGAGTCCGATGTTCCAATCGTTGTGCAACATACACGCCTCGATTCACGCCAGAGTGAAAACGCGCTTCTCAGCACTATCGCTTACGCCGGATGAGGCGCTTTGCACATCGCCCCGCGACGAAACCGTCGCCGGAAGCGCTATTCCGTCCATGTTAGATGGCTGCAAGATAGTTCACGACCAACTCTTGAATGGTTGATCCCCTCCATTCTGCAAAAGCTCTCGATGGTGGCGTACGCCACGGGCTTACTCTCCGTTTTGGAGGTAATCAATCCGATCAAAGCGCGGCATTCACGCTCCCTCCTACCGCTACGTGTATATGATTCTGAGCGACTGAGAAGGATCTCGGCGTCAGAATATCTTGAACATCGCACATTGTTCGTGCTCAGCAGGCGCTTTCGCCGTCCTCGGTGAGGGCACCGGTGCGACGCCGCTTGGCTGCGCGTCAACCGGAGCTAGCCTGCCGAGTATAAGCCCAAGCTTCTTTTAACTCCGGGGATTGCGGGCCCGCGCGTTGCCACTGCTGCGCAAACTGGCTGTAAAATTTTTCCGCCCGTCGCCTGTTCCCGCTCTGCGCGAACCCGCGCGCAGCCCCCAACAGCGATCGCGCGCGGTTCGGATGGCGCTCCAAAGAAATTGCAAACTGCTGCGCGGCATCTTCAGGGCGCCCGGAGCGCAGGAGAACCTCACCAGACAATTCGTGCACCGGCTTGATCAAAGGTGGCGGTCCCGGAGGCCCCGGCATGGCGTCCGCCAGACCCGCAGCTTTTCGCATAATCTTGATAGCCGTGTCGAACTCTCCTTTGGTCGCGTGCGCAGCGGCAGCAATCTCCAGCGACTGGATGCCGGCCGCTTCTCGCAATTCGGCCACGAACGGGATCGTCGTTTTCATCTGTTCCCGGCTAATCTCCTCCAATACGGCGAAGCTTTTGTGCGCCTGCGGCGAGCCGGTCATCGCGGCTGCTAGACCGCGAGCGAAGATAGCCGGCGTTCTGGCGAGAGCGGCAAAAGCCGCGTAAGGATTGGAGCCGGAGCCCGGCGGTTCTGCAAAGTTAGACGCAGCAGCCGGATCGAGGATTTTCTCGGCTGCAGCCCATTGCTGGGTCGCTATTAAATACGATGCCGCCATCGTGGCTTCGATATAAGTTGCGTAAACCAGATTGCGGAGGTCCTGCTTAGGAAACTCAGGTAGGCTCCGGCGCATGATCCTAAGCAGTTCTCTCGCTTTGTCGTAACGTCCTTGCTGCAGATATGCGTATTGCAGCCAGTGCAGGCTGTGATAGTCGCGCTCGCTGATCGGCAAATTGTTTTTCTTCACCCATTTGTCCGAAGCCGCCCAAGATGCTTCGTTGGATGCAGCGGCTTCCGCCCACATGCCCAGTTGCAAGAAAATGTGCGATGGCATGTGCAGCGCGTGCGGCGCGGCCGGAGCGATTTGAGCGTAACGACGGGCGGCGTCGAGCGCCAGGTGAGCGTGTTTCGGATCATCATAGGCATGAATCAC
>DATACQ010000622.1:0-2799 GCA_036258955.1 Binatia bacterium | reverse complement strand
GTGCTTTTCCAGGAGCGGCGCGAGCACCACAGCCAACGGCGCCCCATAGAATGCTGCGGGAAAGTCCATTTCCTCCGCAGGCTTCGCACCAAATATGCCACTGCGCAGGCGAAACACCGCCTCAGCGATCGCGACGAGCAGGCCGACTAATACGAAAGAGTTGATCGCCTGGCTTCCGAGAATCTCGGGTCCGTTGATGACCACGGCAATGATCATCGCTATCACCGGATAGAGAACGACGTTATGTAAGATATTGAGTCCAGTACTTCCGGCCGCGGTGAATAATGGACTTTGTACCGCGTCTTCAATTCTCTTTTTCATTTTATGCGGCAATGCGCCGAGAACCGGTTGTGCCAACAAAACGAGAATTCTCGGCCAACCTCGAGCCAGTGAGCCGCTTGTCTTAAACGTGTTCGATACCTCCTCGAAACTCTGCGGCAATTCCTTGGGAAATGTCTTTTTTGGCCGGAGCTCTTTCTTCGCGGGTGCCGTCGGCTTGATTACGGCCGCGGGTTTCGGTGCCGGAGTGGGTTGGACCGCCTTCACTGGAGCGGAAGCTTTCGCCGGAGCCGGACTTGCAGGCGAAGCAGCCACCGCAGGTACCGTCGCCACCGCCGGTGCCGCAGGTGCCGCAGCTGCCGCCGGTGCCGCAGGTGCCGCCGGTGCCGCAACTGCCGCGGGTGCCGCGGTTGCCGGTTGTGCGGGGTCTGCGGCGGTCACTTCAGGCGACGCTTGGCCCTTGCGGAAGCGTGACTCAAAGTTTTCGCCGAAATTGGTGTCCTGGTGAAGCACTTTGGCGCGGGCGATCAGGACCTCTTCGCTTTCAATATTGTTGGGATCCGTGACGCAACAATCGACGGGACAGACGGCCGCGCAGGCTTCATAGTCATGAAAACCGACGCACTCAGTGCACAGTTGCGGGTCGATGACGAAGATCGTAGGACCCTGGCTGATCGCATTATTGGGGCATTCCGGCTCACATGCTCCGCAATTAATACAATCGGTTGTGATCATCGTAGCCATTACGCAAACTCCCTGTAACCTTCGAATTTAATTACTTGTTAAGCTCGCGGATGTCAATGTATGTAACCATCTTGCAACTTCGGGAAGCTTCATGTTAGCTAATTTCCTGGGGCGGCGTACCCAAGTGGTTAAGGGAGAGGTCTGCAAAACCTCGATGCAGCGGTTCGAATCCGCTCGCCGCCTCCACTTTCCTGTTGATATTACTACCGTTTCTAATCCCCGCCCTCTTCTCACCAAAGAAATATCGCAAGTAGCTGCGAATAATCTGCTAGCAGATGGCCGACTTTCTCCTGCCGTGAAGCGGATCCTACGGGAAAACAGATGCTATCTGTCCGTCAAGGTAGAGGTGACACGAGATCTGGTACAGCCCCATAGCTCAGCGGAAGTTTACTGTGTTGGCAAGATAAAATCTCGCCACACGGCTAACGAAACTTTGAAACAGGTGGACTGAGAACAATTTCAATCGCCCAGGGTGAGAAGCCGCTCGCAATGCGCGACCAGACTCATCGGCACTTTCCGAACGTCATCGTTCGCGAACGCGCCGTTTGCTTCGAGCAGCTCGGGAATCATAATTGCACGTTTTGGCTGCAGGATTTCTAGCGTCTCGCCTTCCGTGGCGAGGCCTGGCACATCGTCGCTTGTCCAACCCACACTCCAGCCTCCGTGTCCCACTCCGCCCGCACTTCTACTTCCGTTTAATTGTCATATTTTCCGAGACTAGCAGTAGTAAGTGAATTGTTTATGACTCAAGTGTTCGTTGTCAATGGTTACTAGCTTCCATCCACCCAAGCGCCTCCGCGGAATGGAACCACGCCAGGAGTATCGCAATTAACCATAGGAGCTTCGTATTCATGGAACGGTTATCGCCGCGATTACTTGATGACCTTGTCCGCCCGCGCCAGTACGGCCGGTGGGATCGTGAGGCCGATCTGCTTGGCGGTCTTCAGATTAATCACTAATTCAAACTTCGTCGGCTGCTCGACCGGCAGTTCCGCCGGCTTAGCGCCCTTTAGGATTTTGTCTACGTAAGTCGCAGCGCGGCGGTAGATGTCCGCGAGGTCGGCGCCGTAGTACATGAGCCCGCCGAAGTCTACGCCTGCTCTGTAGCTGTACACCGATGGCACTCGATTCTTTGACGTAAACTCGGCGATCCGTTTTTCGTTTGCACTGATCAGCGGGCCTCTGGCTGGCACATACAGTCCATCTGGGCGGTCCTTGTCCATCACGGTAAGAGCCTTCTCGAAGCCATTAGCATCTCGTATCTCCCAAGCCTGAACCGTTAACCCCAACGCACGCGCCGCGATTGGGAGATCCTCTTTCACCTCGGATTCAGAGCCGGAGCCCGGATCGTAGAGAACCGCGATGCGGGCAACTTTCGGATCCGCTTCCTTGAGTAGCTCCAGCCGTTTCCCGCCAAGTTTTCTTGAAAGATTTGTAAGCCCGGTGAGATTGCCGCCAGGACGCGCAAGGCTTTCAATCAGGCCGGCCTCGACAGGATCCAGCCCTCCGCCCGTCATAACGATTGGAATCGTGTTGGTCGCATTCTTGGTCGCTTGGGTCAGAATATCTCCTCCGAACACCACAATAATGTCAACGTTGAGGCGCACCAGCTCGGCCGCGAGCTTAGGAAACCGATTTTGGTTTCCCTCCGCAAATCGGTACTCGATGGCGACGTTTTGTCCTTCGATGTAGCCGCGCTCGCGCAGAGCCGACCGAAATGCCTCCGCCCGGGTGGACTCACGAGCAGCATCGAACGCCGATAGATATCCTACCCTG
>DATACQ010000621.1:0-6574 GCA_036258955.1 Binatia bacterium | reverse complement strand
GTAAAAAGCTGCGGTCAGAAGTGGATGTTATTCGCACGAAACGCGAGATAGCTGTTCCTGGTCGGTCCAGTCAAGGGGGCGGACACCGGCAAGAGCCAGAACTTGCCCGCATCCGGTGTGACTGTCGGTTGTGTCGACAGGCGGCGCCGGGAAAGGCGCCGATTCTGTCCCTTGGCTGTTGATATGTTCTGTAAAACCATCGTTACTGAAGTTCCCCGCCACGTAAGCCCTCGCACTGCTTGCGCGGTTTGCGTCACATTCGCCTTTGCAGACAATGATCGCTTGTTTGCGATCATTGCTAGAAAAGCCCCTGTTCGAGTAGAAATTGTTGACAATATTCACACGCGAGCCATACCCAATCTGCGTTCCGTAGCCGCCGCGCCAGTTCCAGATCACATTATTGCGCATATCAAGCGTTGTCTCGGTCGCAGGCGTTCCGGCGTCATCAATTCTCACGTGCGGGTTCCGCTGTCTGGCGTTCAGAAATAGATTGTGGTGAAGCGTGACGCGCGACGGATCATATTTGATCAACATATTCTTTTCGCTGCCTGCCGGTTTTGCGACAATACTCCAGCATACGGTGATGTCGTGTGCCTCAGTAATGTCGAGGTTTCCGTCTTCTGAACCGTAAATGGAGACCCGGTCGATCACCACGTTGTATGCACCGCGGCTGATATTTATGCCGTCTTTTATCCTTCTGTCCGCGCCACTTCCGGCGCCTCGTATTCGGATACCGCGCACGATCACGTCATGAGCTCCACGGTCGCCGCTGATAACAAGGCCGTGGTTTCTGAGCGTTAGGCCCGGAGGCGGGGCGGTTAAGCCGTCGATCGTAAGGTTCGCTCCCTGAACGAATAAATCGCTTGCAAGTAAAATGTCACCTGAAATGGCGAAGACAACGTGCCTGTTGCCTTGAGAGATCCCGTCCCGCAGACTTCCCGGTCCGGAATCCTCCAGGTTCGTGACCCGATAAGCCGGCTTTCCAGTCCCACCCGCGGTATTCGATCCAAATCCCTGATAATCGGCAGGCTGCACAAATGTCGCGCGGGCGGCAAAGGCCGCGAAGCCGATCAGTAAAAAGATGGTCGCGTGAATCCAACTAACTTGCAGCATTCTAGCCCGGATGATTTAGTGTATCACGTCCGAGAAGCAAGCCTCTCCGAGCGCGGCCATCACGGGTCTTGGGTCTAGAGTCCAGAGTCTAGCGTTCTTAAACTAACCCGAGACCCTAAACACAAGACCCGAGACTGATTTGTGTGTCCGCTCTCTACGAGGCTTACTCCACGGACTTGCACTCTGTCGACATTTTCCGCTTAGCATGAATAATGGGGCATAGATCAGAACATTGAGGCGAGACTCAAGCGGCGTGATGCTACGGGCACGACACCGACGATGCGTATCCCTGGTCGATCGTGTCTAGGGGCCGAACGCCGGCATTCGCCAGCACTTCGGTGCATGCGCAATAGGAGCATGAACGACGAGACGCAGTCGTTTAGGAATCGCCAGCATCCCCGAATCGCCAAATCAAATTGCATCTGCGCTCGCCATTTAAGTGGACGGCGATTCCAAGGCCGATACCGACCATACTCCAGAAGAAGATCTGCAGCGCCAGGTTGTGAAAAACGTTCATCGCATTCATGGAGATCAAGAAACCCAGGATGGACGACATGATGGCCCACAAAGTGGTTTTAAGCTGGTCATCCTTGGTCCTCTTGTGCGCGTCTTCCATTGCCCTTAGAGCGGAAAGGATGAGCCAAATAATAATGCACCAGCCCGCTATTCCATGCTCCAGCGCCAAAGTCACATGCATGTTAGGAAAATCATCTGATTTGCTTTGAACGGGTTCTGCAGGCTGCGTGACTAATGGATAGGGTGTCATTGCGCCGCCGCCAATCAGCCATGTCTTGACGGGGATCGTGCGGATAACTTCGATCTTTTCCTGTGTCCAGCGCTTTACTTCTCCTTGAAAGCCCAATGGCGAGAAGCGCGCGCCTCCCAGAGAAATCAGAAATAGGAAACAGAGCAAACAAATCGTGACAAACGACAGGCTGTGAGTCAGACGCCGTGACAGAAAGGCAGTGCCCGTCACCAGCAGTGCCAGGAGACCGATCCGTGTCTGGGTAAAAAAGACTCCCACAAACGACAGGGTGGCACAGACCAGCCAAAAATCTCGCTTCCTCTGATCAACCGCCCGGGTCACCTCAGCCAGCAGAAGGGGCAGACCGAGGACCAGGTAGACCGACAGGACAACCGGGTTGCCGAGGAGAGAGGATGCCCGGACGTACCCCGTAACCAGTTGATTACTGTTAGCCATAGAAGCCAAGGCCACGGTGTAATTGGAAAGAAAAATCTGGAAAAGGCCAAGCACCGACATTACCACCGAGGTCAGTGCGACGACTCGGGTCATCAAAAGAATAAATCTCTTGGTCGCAAGGCTGTTAACAATCAGGAAGGCGACCAAGAACCCGGTTACTATGTAGTAGCCAGCCCGCTGCAGCGCGTGATCAGGATCCCGTGATAAAACAGCCGAGACGGCGCTAACCGCGACAAACAGAATAATCGGTATATTGAGGGGGCCCCTATAGAGCGCGACCTGATCCGGACCGTTCTTGAGGAAGAGGCCACCCGCGACCAGAATGATGAATAGATAAACGACACTGACCTTAAGGCCGGCAACGGAAACGTACAACGACAACTGGACGTCCGCAGGGATGAACGAAACGAAGAGAAAGAGAAATAGGACGAAGAAACCGGTGCTGAACCAACGATTGCACACTTTCACCAATGTCAGGAAGACCAGCTGGAAATCGAGAATTAGAGATCGGCGTTTAATGTAGATTAGATCATACCGAAGTTTGTTACGCGGCGAAGTGTAGTAACCGCCCCGCAGCTGGGCAATCCCCGTAATCCCCGGTGGGACCAAAAAACGCGATTCGTAACCGGGGATTGCCTGCCTGAACTGGTCCAGGAAGATTGGACGAACAGGGCGCGGACCCGCAAGCCTCATGTTGCCTCGGATGACATTGAAAAGTTGCGGTAATTCGTCGAGCTTGCTGCGTTTTAGCAATCTACCAGTCCTCGTATAATACGATCCCTGGTCTTCTTTGTTCAGCAAGCGAGCGCCGATGCTTTTCTCTGCGCCTCGAACGAGGGTGCGAAACTTGTAGATGTTAAAAATACGCTTTCCACGCCCGACCCGTTCCCCTTTGTAGAGTACCGGCCCTCCATCCGTAAGCCTGATCGCAAGAGCAATCAGGATCAGTAGGGGGCTGACAAGAAACACTCCAAAAAGACTCACAAGAGCTTGGACAGCCCAAATGAGCCAGTCAGAATCAAGGACTCTCCGCGATACGAACGTCGCCCCATGGGCTAGTTCCGCAGCAGCCGAATCTGCGTCGGCACGAGCCGAGGAGAGAGTTCGTTGATTCATACAATGACTCCGGATTTGTATAGGCCGAGGTGATCGGCGCGGTGGTGCGCCTTCAGAGCAATCAAGGATTAGCAGCCATCGATAGGGTTGAAGGAGCACGCTCGAGGCGAGCTTACTTAACGCGGCAGAGGCGCAAGCAAAACGAAAAAAATGAGCGCCAAGGGGCGGCTATAGCCGTCGCACGGCTGATTTAGTCGCCAAGAACCCAAGCGACGCAAAGAATAAGAACTCGGGAATATCGTCGCGCAACGCGTGGCCCGAGCAATGTCGAAGGAACGCGAAGCCCCGCAGGGACAGGTCGCGACCTGTCCCTCCTTTGCGTTCTTGGCGCCTTGGCGCGAAAAACTCTTAAGGGCGAGTTTACGGGCGAACAATTTGCGTGAGCGCGAAAAACTTCAACTATAGCAATGCAACGATGCGAAGGACCTTACATTGGTTGTGGTTTTCTCTAGGTACGAATGATGTCCATAAGTCCTTTTGGCGGCATCAGATGAAACAGGTCGCATCAGAAACCTGTATACATGAAGGGCGGGATCGCTATACGGCCGCGTTGATCGACAATCGCCAGAACAATAAAGAAGGCCGTAGCTAAGACCATGGACAGCGTCCACCACCTTAGCCTGAGCGCGTAAACCTCGAACAACTCTGCCACTGGCCGCGCATACTTGACAGTTTCCACGGAAGTGAAGGATCTTTCTTTGCGCTGGGCCAGCAAGGATTCCGTAATTCCGTAAATGAAATAGCCGCTCACCACGAGCGCTGTCAGAAAATAAAAGTTCGCAGGCATCGCGAACCGGTCGTAGCCGCTTGGTGCAAAAACGGCCCGAAGCATTAGTAGTACTTGACCCAAATCATGCGCGCGAAAAAAAATCCATCCCAATGAGATTAAACAGAAAGTAGTCGCCCAGGACAGCACTATGCTGAGAGACCCCGGCAGGTGAAAAGGCACCCGCCTCATTAGTTGCTGTCCCAAGCGATGACCCACTAGCAGCAAACCGTGGTAGAGACCCCATGCAATGAACGTTGCTTTGGCGCCATGCCACAATCCGAACAGAGACATCGAGACGACCAGAGCGACATACGGCCACCGATAATCACGACAGGCGCCAGCTAAAGGTAAGAACACATAGTCACGAATCCAAAAGGAAAGAGACATATGCCAGCGGCTCCAGAACAGCGAGGGTGTCGTTGAAAAGAAGGGACGATCAAAGTTCTCTTCGATGCGAATTCCAAATAGCCGCGCGGTGCCGATCACGATGTGGGAATAACCCGCGAAATCGAAAAACAATTGGAAGCCAAATCCGATCGCGAGCAGCCAAACGTCAATACCGCCCCAATCTCCTTTGAGCTGATCGAATCCGGCAGAGACACCTGCCCCGGAACTTAAGCCGAACCCGAGGAGTTGAGCTAGGACCATCTTCATCAGCAGCCCCTGAATCAGACGGCGCAAGCCCGTGGTGAAGTTTTCCCACGTAAATGCGGCGGCGCTTCGGAATTGCAGCAACATATCAGGCAGCCGGCAAATCGGACCCGATAGCACAGTGGGCCAGAAGGCCATATACAGGCAAAACTCCGCCAACGAGGGATCGAGTTCTTCACCACGGTAAAGGTCGAATAGATAAGCAATACCCTGGAACGTCCAGAACGAAATGCCGACGGGCATCACGATACTGCGCAGAACATGGGACTGCTCTGAGGCTAATCCAAACTCTAGCAGTGGCGGCAAGTATTTAAAGAAACTCAGAATCAGCAGGTTGAGCGAAACACCGATCCAGAGGCTTCCCGCGGTTGCGCGCCGGCGCAGCACAAATCCCCAAGCGTAGTTCAGGAGCGAACTGGCGATCAATACGGATAAAAAACCGTATCCCCATTCGGCGTAAAACAGGTAACTGGCACCGAGGAGCAGTATCTGCCGGACCTTGACTGAACGTAAATGCCAAGCCAGCACCCATAGCAGCAATGCAAGCGAAACAGCGATGAAGGTATTAGGAATCATTACCGGGTCGCAGCTTCAGACGCCTCCGGTGTGCGCCTCATGCCTTTCGCAACCTAAGCCGAGCGATTGCAATTAAGATTTCCGCGGCTTGCCCAATCTTTGCGCCGTCGCCAGCATCAGACGAACGCTATCCATGTCCTTAGGCTGAACCTTTCCGGCTGGAATGCGCGTTTGCGTGACCTCCTCCAGCCGGACAAGAATGCTCACCAGCGCGAGAGAATCGATCAATCCGGACGAGACCAGGCGGGTATCATCGCCGATCTGAACATCCGAGCGGCGAATTACTTCACGTGCAATATGGTCGATCATTTGCTGTGCTTGCTCGCTTCTATTGGAACTTTCCATCGGTGTAACCTCTAGTTTACTCGCACGAGTTCTGAATGCTCCGCCAATAGTTTTTCACGCGTGGTCGAGCGCGCCGGCTTGCCCGCGGTGCTCTTTACGATCCACGATGGCGCCTTAAGGTAGATCGCACGCGGCGTGACATCCAATTCGGCTGCAATCGCGTTACGTATGCTGCGCTCGATCTCCAACGAGATCGCCGCGCTCACCTCTTTGTCCAGTTCGGCGGCAATGATGATGTCTTCGGTCCCGAGATCGGGATTGTAAAGTCCAAATGCTACTGCGCGGCCATCATGGATGTCGGGATGCCTGCAAACGATTTCCTCGATATCCTGCGGATAGATATTCCTGCCGGCGACGATGATCAGATCTTTCTTGCGCCCGATGACGTACAGTTCGCCGTCTAGTCGAAAGCCGAGATCTCCAGACCAGTACCAACCGGCTTGAAGCGCCTCTGCCCCCAATTCGGGGCGATTGTAGTAGCCGTCAAGAGGGAGTCGCTCCGGATTAGAATTTCGCCTACGTTGCCATCGGGCAACGGCGTTCGCTGTGCAGAGACGATGCGCACGTGATTACCGCGCAAACAACGCCCTGAGGAGACGAAGCAGACGCTTCCTTTTGTTCGTGGCGCAACCGGCACCACCAAGTTCTTGCGTGACAACTCGTTACCATCGACCCATAAGCGGCGCGGAGGCTCGTTAACCGGAGACTGCGTTACCGCAAAAACGTTTTCGGCCATAGCGTACGAGCTTTTTATCGCTTCTGGACTCAAGCCACACTGGCGATAGGCGCCGGCAAATTCGTCC
>DATACQ010000620.1:0-6562 GCA_036258955.1 Binatia bacterium | reverse complement strand
TACAAAGTTGCTTCGCGGCTGCGGGCTGCTTGCGCTGCGCGAGCCCTGAGTATCACGTCTGTAATATCCATGATGGATTTGAATTCTGTCAAACAGCCGCGGAGGAAATCATGAGCAACTGCAGATGTATCGATTGTTCTTTCGATGCCACGAGGAAAATGGAGTGTGCTCTTTTTCGGACGTTTGAAATTGCCCTGCGTCTTAAGAGAGCTACAAAACAAAAGTGTTTGTCAACGTTCCCTGTGCTAGAAAGGGACTCGACGTGAGTGGTGAGTGGGTGCTTAAACGTACTCGTACTAATCCATATGGCATCTCCCTTGCTCCCGTTATTTACGAAGCAAGTGCGTCAACGAAGAAAGGAGATACCTATGGCAGGTAAAAACACTGCGGCATTTGGAATATATCGAGATCGTGTATCGCTGGAGCGTGGAGTCGATGCGCTACGCGCAGACGGCTTCCGTGCAGAAGATATATCAGTGATGTTTCCCGAAAACGTCGGCAGCAAGGATTTCGCTCACGAAAAGGGAACCAAAGCTCCGGAGGGTGCTACGACTGGAGCGGGTACAGGAGCAGCGATTGGTGGTGTTCTCGGGTGGTTAGCGGGGATCGGCTCCATTGCAATCCCAGGTGTTGGGCCGTTTATTGCGGCCGGTCCGATTATGGCAGCACTAGCAGGCGCTGGCGTAGGTGGAGCGGTCGGTGGTATCACCGGAGCGCTCATCGGCATGGGAATTCCCGAGTATGAGGCAAAGCGCTACGAGGGAATGGTGAAAGAGGGGGGATTTCTGCTTTCCGTTCACGCCGACAATTCCGAATGGACTCGGAAGGCAAAAAGGATCTTGGAAGAGACCGGCGCTCAGGACGTATCCTCCACCGGCGAAGCGTCCGCGGATTACGCCGAGACCGATAAGCCGCGACCGCGGGAACGAATCTAGCGCTTGGCGGGACCGAAAACTGAAGGGGGTTTAACATGCAGGGTATGCTTGCGCTCCTGAGCTTTTACATCATTTTCACTTTGGCAGGGATCTACGTGGGCGATATCGGACCGCAGCCGGCGGTGGCCGCATCAAAGGAAGCGCCGGGCGGCAGCGAAAAAAAGCCTCCCACGGCCTCCGACCAGTCTGGAAATGAAGCCGATCGTAAAATCACGCAGCAGATTAGGCAAGCGGTAACGAAAGATGACTCGCTGTCCACCAGCGCTCAGAACGTGACAATCGTCACACAAGACGGCAAGGTCACATTGCGCGGCACCGTCAACAGTGACAGCGAAAAACAGAAGATCGCCGAGAAGGCAAAACAGGTATCAGGTGTCAAAAACGTCGAGAACCTAATTACAGTCAAGCAGTAACATTACGATCAGCTAAGTACACGGTCAAGGTTGATAACGTACAAGGCCCGGTTCGTTACAGAACCGGGCCTTTCTTTAATGTGAGCGGTTGCCGTATATTCTAGGAGTCACCTCCCTCTCACGCCGCTCGCGACCACCGGAACCAAAATTCACATCTGCTGTAGCACGGATGCAGCGCTCGCGGCATCAACTTCAACGAGTTGTCCGTTCGTTTGCTCGCCGGAAAAATGCAGACAAAGCCGTTTAGCGTTAGTGGATTCGGAATACCGGATGCCGTGACGCTTCGGCAGCAAAATCCCGCAAGTTCGACCTTGGTTTTACGTCGAAGAACGGCCGTACGACAGGCACTTGACCAAGGTAAGTCTTTAGTACCGGAGCCGCGTCCTCAGCCGAGAGTTCCTGAATTCTTACCGTCTCGAATCTCCGACCGCGCGTTAGTGTTACGCGATTAGCTGCACGCGCGTTTCGCACCCAGCCCACTTCGCCATACGGCGCTACGAGCCAGCGTTCCCCATCTTTTTCCACCAGCGTCACGGGCGTTGAGTAGGGCTGACCGGTCTTTCTGCCTTGAACGGTTAAAAGATAAGTATGCGGAGGACTCAGGCCGACTCGCAGCAAGCCACGAACAATCCCATTGACCAATCGGCGCCACAGTCCTAAGCGGTATGCCCAAGCCATCTTACTTATCCTGCGGAAAATTACTTTCGACTGGATTGGATCCCACTCTCGTTTGGAGTCGGGGAAGGACGCGTTAAGCCTCCAAATTCTGAGAATCCTCAAAAGAAACTTTTCTCAAAGATACACTCGCTCGGCCTGGCGGATTGCGCGGTAGCGCGCATAAGCTGTGCGTTCATCTTCTAGGCCAAGCAGTGTCTTTAATGTCACTCCGCGAAAGGTATGGGCGAGCATCTTTGCGCCATTGCGCATTACGAACAGCGGGCTATGAAAAAAGACCGGAGCCAAGTGACGAACTTTCATCCAGCGCTCTGCCCGCCATCGCAGAAACTCGATCTCTTCGGCTGCCAAGTGATCATTTCGTACGACGGCGGTAATTCCATCATAGTTTTCCGGTTGCTCGTCGGTGATCAGGCCGCGATCGCGAAAGTCTTTTGCCATGGGTGTGCGCGGATAAGGGGTGGGGTGTTGAATATAGGGCCAATCGACGTAGCGCCGCGCAAATTGCAGGTTAGCCTCAACTGACTCGCGCGTATCGCCGGGAGTACCGACAATCAACCCGCCGACAACATACATATTGTGTTGATGTAGGGCCGCGATCGCCCTGAGTGTAGCGTTGCCAACTCTGCGCCCGTTTTCACGTTGTGCGTTCTTGGAGCTGGCGCGCAAAAAATTTAGGTCAGCTTCCAGGATATTTTCAATGCCGAGAAAGACATAGCGGAAACCCGCTTGGCGCATCAGCGGCACGAGTGTCTCACTGTGGTTGGCGATCGCTGAAGTCATTGCCTGGACGGTGTAATCCACACGATTTAGGCCGCCGGCTATAATCGCTTGGCAAAGCGCTTCGAAGCGCCGCACGTTGAGGGTGATGTTGTCATCGATCAGGAAAATCGCTCGTGCGCCGTGATTATAAGCGTCGCGTATGTCGGCGAGCACTCGATCGAGTGAGTAGGTGTAGAATTGGCGACCGCGCATCGCGATGATCGAACAGAAGCTGCAATCGAACGTACAGCCGCGGGAAGTCTCGACGACATCCACTTGGCGGCCCAGCATCGTGTAGCCGTGCAGGATGCGGGCCTTGCGGTTAGGCAGCCGAATCTCTTCGCTTTTGAGGTTACTCACCGTGCGGTCGGCATTGTGTCGAAACCCTCCCTCTTCGCGAACGGACAAACCTGATATCCACTCGTAGCCGCTTTCCGATTCTAGGGCGCGCAACAACGCGCGAAACGTGGCCTCGCCTTCGCCGCGCACGATAAAATCGACGAAATTGTCGGTATCATCGGTGTAGGCTTCGGGCGCCATGCTCGGATCATAGCCGCCCACAACGATGCGCACATTGGGTCGAAGCGAACGTAACAGCCTGATGATGGCCTTCGCGGTCTTGCGTTGGAAAGTCATCACCGAGAGTCCCACCAGGTCCGGCTGGATTTTTTCCATCAGATCTTCAACCGTTGCTCGAACGCCGTTCTCGGCCAAAATGAGATCGGCAACAGCGATCTGATGGTGGGAGTCGATATTTCCTGCTAGAGAACTGAGAGCACCGTTGGGCATACGCATGCTAACGGCAGGTGTATGCTCAGAAGAATCTGGCATGGAAAAAAGAAGTATATTCATGATAGTTCTAATAATGTGTGCCAAGCGTGTGGGGTGCTTGCTGCAACGAGAGGCGCTTTTCGCTCAATCTGTGCTAATAGTACTCAAGCGTCGGCTTGATGCCCGGTTCGATTTTATCAAGTAAGTCACGAGTTCCGTACGATCGTGTTCTCCTGCAGGATAATCACCCTCTCCCGGTTGCCGAAGGTTCGTCATGATTACACGCAAACGAAGCATGTTGTCCAGTCGAAAAGCTACGTCGCGTTCTGCCCGGTCACCTTCGAGCCATGTGGTAAAAGGCTCTGCTGAAACTACAAGCCACTGCCCAAGGCGGAAGCTCTCGTTGAAATACTATTGCTGAATAATCACGTGAACGGAACGTACGACACCTCCGGCTCAGTTCGTGCTGTGAACGCGAGCAGCTTTGTTTGCAAAAGAACAGAGCAACGACCAACAAAAGGTTTGTCCCACACACATCGAGGTTCCTTTGGAACTGTCATGTGCTTGGGTAAAGTAGGGAAGGAGTTTACGATGGCGCAAGGAAGACTCAATCTGACGGCGATACTCTGCTTTTCTTTAGTGATATTCCAACTTTCCGGCTGTTCTACGAGTTCGCGTTCCCAACAGGATATTCTTTATCTTGCCATAGGTGCTAGCGACGCACTGGGAATTGGCGCATCGCCGTTAAGAAATGGCTATGTGTACCGCATCAGAGATGAAGTGGAGCAACAGACTCGGGGAAACGTAAGACTCCTGAATTTAGCGATACCGAACGGCACGACCCGTGAACTCAGGCAGGCATTTCAGTTGGCCCGTGGTAAGGAGTTAAAGAGCGATCTTGTTACTGTGTGGACGGGAGCGAACGACCTGATCCGAGGCCAAGCTCCGGAGGATTTTGAAAATGATCTAAGCGCACTCCTTAAAGAGCTCCGCGATCACGACGCCTCTTTTGTGGTTATTGCAGACATTCCGGATCTGACAAAAAGTCCTAGATTTCGAGCTCTGCCCAGTCCAACTGTCTCACCTACCAGGCTCGCAGCATTCAACCGCGCCATAGAGAAGCAAGCGAATTCCTTCAATGTGCCGATTGTTAGGCTCTCCCGAGAAGAGATCACCGATGATCTAGTGAGCGAGATCGACGGGTTTCACCCTAGCGATAAGGGGCATCGGCGAATCGCACAACTGTTTCTGAAGATAATTCTGCCTCGCTTCGCCCGTTAACTTTCGTTCAGGCAGCGAGAAAAGGCGCTTAAAAGATCAGGAGTAGATCAGGTTCCGGGTGTGCTGACAATCGAAGTGAGTTAGACACAGGGTTAACGTCTTAGTCCCTCGGCGGCGCCGTTACTTTTCCGCTGTTAATCCAATCTGTGGTCCGGGCGGCCGTTGGCGCTTCAGGCTAACAAGATACGCGGGCTGGTTCGAGAGTTTTCTGCGAGTCTTAGAGCTGGCGCCTGTTTTGCATTGCACGGGCGTCATGCCTGAAAGCGGTCTCACCTATCTACTGATAGCAAACTTTATTTGCTTGGTTGTAATAGCGATTCACCTCTCCGACATCAAAAAAGTGTTCCGCGAGATCGTCGGCGAATTGTCACTCCGTCAACATCTTGAGTCCATTAATCGACATCTCGAAGGGCTCGGACGTCAACTCACCTCGATCGACGATAGAGTCAACAGAACACAGGACCGGCTAGACAACATCAAAGTGGGCATTTATAACGACACTATCGCATCGACCGTGCAGGAACTCGACAGCGCCGTGATAAATATGGGCCACATCATCGAAATTATGGAGCAGGAAAAAATAGATGTATGAACGAGACTGGTGCCGACGATGCTGGCGGCCTTTACCGTTGATTGTAATCACGACGCCCCGTTCGCGCCAGCCAGCCCTTCGCCTCGGTCGAGCTCTGGCTCGAGCGACGTTTTAATGATTCACGCTTGTTGATCTCACCGAAGCCCGCCCACTTCTTCGGCTTTATAACACGTGTGCATGACGGGCCCGCTCTCGTACGGCCGGGCAGCACGAGTTCCCTTTTGCCACCACCGACGAGCTGATTAACGGCTTTTTTGGCTGCTCAAACACGGCGGCCAATAGCCTGTGTGGTTTCTCACCACCTATCCGGCCCGGAAATTGGTGTTTTCAAATTAGTGCTGGGACATGAGAATCAAACAAAGTGTTCGTTCCTCCTCATGAACTGGTGTAAGCTCAGCAGAACTCATCCGAGACGTCGTCGAAACATTCTATGGGCATTTAAAGCGAGAGCTGGCGCGGCTTGAAGCATCCAGAAGCGATGTTGCAAGTGTACGCCGACTGTGGACGGATAAAGTCACAGGTGAGCGTTGCGTCGAGTCGGCGTTATGCTTCAAGCCGACCATCCCTCGCACCCTCTTCAGCTAAGAGAACTTCAGGCCGCAGCACCAGGGTTGGCGTTAACGATTGTGCCCGTGGACGGGAAGGGTCAGACGATTCGGGCACGCCTTTGGTACGATTAGAAGAGAACGTACCGGAGCGCTCGTTGTCCTTAGAAACCCGATGTTCTCCAGTAATCTAAAGCAGATCGCACCGTTTGCGTTAGAGGCCCGATTGCCGGCGATTTACACACTCGCGCAGTTTGTGGATGTTGGCGGCCTGATGTCCTACGGGACGAATTTTTCCGAGCTGTTCCGACGTGCTGCCTATTACGTCGACAAAATCCTAAAGGGGAGAAAACCGGCAGACCTTCCCGTCGAGCAACCGACGAAGTTCGAGCTGGTGATCAATCTCAAAACGGCGAAACAAATCGGCCTCACGATTCCGCCGAGCGTGCTCGCGCGTGCGGATAAGGTGATCAAATGAGAGCGAGTAGCGAGCAGTAAGCGGCAATACGTGGGAGCACTCATGAGGAAAAAAATTGTTGGCATTTCGCATAGCGTTCTCGCCTCTTTGCTCTTTGCGCTTAGCATCGT
>DATACQ010000619.1:0-11018 GCA_036258955.1 Binatia bacterium | reverse complement strand
TGGAGGAAGCAGAATTCGAGAGCATCAGTGTTCGACGATTTCTCACGGGCGCAGTGTGCTTGCATGTCGCACGCAAACCCAATTAGTAGCTAAGCAGAGTTTTTCAAGTAGTTTTCTGATTTTCCTTAACCAGGTCGCAGTGGGCGGGGTCTTTGCGTTGGCCGCAACTCCGTTCCATGAGCTGGATCGGGCGTTTTATAAATCGACGGCGGGCGTCCTCTTCGTAGTTGCCTTGCTTGGACTTTGGGGTGAAAGCCAATTCTACTGGCAAACCGTCGCCACTCGTTCGGCACTTGCGAGCGGGGCGGAACTTTTCGTTCACTTCGCGTTCCTCTTCTGTTTGGGCGCGTATGTGGCATCACTATGGACTGAAAAACAATCCTTCCGCGCACGGAGCTTCGCGGGCGCGATACTCACCGGGTTTGCGGGGCTGGTCATTTCCGCCGTTAACTCGTTTGCTGCTGCACCGGCTCCCGGTTGGGAAGTCTTGCTCTACCCGATTTCGTTTTTCTTATCCGCTGTGCTGCTCGGCAGCGTCACGGTGGGAATGCTCATCGGCCACTGGTATCTCATCGACACCGGCCAAAGTATCGAGCCGTTCGTGCGCGTTTACAAATTCTTTGTCGCCGCCCTCGCGCTGCAAAGCGGGTTTTTGCTTCTTTCAGTTTTGTTGATCTATTTCGCGGGCGCTCCAGCGAGCTTGGAAAGCTTAAGCACCTTTTGGTCCAGGCACTCCACGCTCTTCATGACTCGGGTCGTTGTCGGCCAAGGCGCGCCGCTAGCGCTCTCCTGGATGATTTGGCGCACCTTGAAAATCCCGCACACGATGGCCGCTACGGGACTTTTCTACATCGCATTGCTAGGAGTCTTCGTCGGCGAGATCCTGGGGCGGCAAATCCTAACATTGAGTGCTTTGCCGTTTTGAAGCCTCAAGACGGGAGCTAGTTAGGTTACGTGTTGATCTTCGTAATTCGCAGGCCGCTGGGCGTCCAACCCAGATCATAACCCACAGCCTGCCCTTCCCTTAAATCATGAACTGTTCTTGCCGCACCGCTTAAAATGACAAACTCGTAAGAAAACGGAACTTCCCTGCCGCTCTCGATCCGCACAAAGCCGGTGTTGTTGGAAGGAAATAACTTTGTAATCACGCCGTGATGGAACAGATCGCTGCCGGCTGGGAGATCGAGCTTCGACGGATCGCTCATGCTATAGGGGGTGTTTCTGCCGCGCTATGCGTCCCTGGAGCTCCATCAATCCATCCAGAACGGCCTCAGGCCGCGGTGGGCAACCGGGCACGTAAACATCAACAGGAATGATTCTATCGATCCCTTGCAAGGTAGCGTAGTTATCGTAGAATCCACCGCTTGCGGCGCATGCGCCAAACGCCATCACCCACTTCGGTTCGGACATTTGCTCGTAGACACGCTTCAGGACCGGTGAGAGTTTGTGGTTGACCGTGCCAATAACCATTAGCAAGTCGGCTTGCCGGGGACTGAAACGGGGCAAAAGCGCGCCAAACCTGTCTATGTCATAGGGCGACATGGAAAGAGACATATATTCCATAGCGCAGCAAGCAGTCGCGAATGGGTAAGGAAAGAGCGAATATTTGCGCGCCCACCCAACCGCCTTATCCAACCGCGTCAAAACGACCGTGTCAGCGAGGAGCTTGTCAGGTCCAAAATTAGTTTGAGTCGAAGAATTAGTTTGATCAGCCATATCAAAAGTTTAGCGGCGCATTCGTAGGAAGATTATAAAACAATGAAATAACAACCTACTACTTTTCCCAGGGTGCCTCAAGGTCGCGAGCGTCCGAATTGGGGCGGTCCTCCGAGGCGATCGCCCTGCACAGCGCCTTGTCAAACTAAACGTTGACTTCAAATAGTAAACTCAAGTAAGCGCAATCGCTACCAAAACTCCATAAGTTATTGACTTTACATGATTTTTGCACTAAATTTCCTTTACTGGAAACTCTTAAGTACTGCATGAGGTTAGACGCGAGCGGCCGGTAAGATAAAAGGACCAGGACAAAGCGCCAGATGGCCATCTACACAACCTTAACGAAGAAGGACATTCACAAGATCGCGGATGAGTTCGGTTTGGGCGAGATAACATCCTTTACCGGCGTGCGCAATGGGTCTGTGAATACGCACTACTTTATTGAAACTAAGCGGGGGAAATTTTTCGCAAAGGTTGACGAAGTAAAGAGTGAAATTGAAGTTAAGCAAGAGCTCGAGCTACTGCTTCACCTCAGGAATCAGGGCTTTCCATGCGTCCAGCCGGTTAAGAGTAAAAGCGGCCGCTTAGCGCTCGAGGTCGATGGGAAATGCCTCACCGTGAGCAAACACCTCGAAGGAGTCGAAGTCCCCGTCGAAGCTTTGAACACCGTTCAGATCAACGCCCTAGGTCACGCGCTATCAAACTTGCACCTGATGGGTCGCAGCTTTAAAAAGGGCATCGAGAACCGCTTCTCCTTTGCTCGCGTAGCGGCGATCTACCGTGATGTGCGGCGTCAAATGCCTTCTCACCTCAAACAAATCGTGCGGGTTCTCGATGATGAGTTTTCGTATCTCGAGAACTATTTGGACAACAATCTCCCAAAGGGTGTCATCCACGGCGACCTGTTTTCGGACAACGCGAAGTTTAAGGGCAATCGCTTGGTCGGGATCGTGGATTTTGAGGCTGCGTGTCGCGGCAAGCTTATTTACGATTTAGCAACAGCGGTAAACGCGCTTTGCTTTCACAACGGCAGCTACAGGATCGAGAGATTCGATGCTCTTATTGCCGGCTATGAAAGCTTGCGACCTCTTTCGTTGCCTGAATGGGACTCTTTTCCCAATGAGCTAAGATTCTCCGCGTTGCGCTTCACGATTACCCGGATCAGAGATTTTTTTCTTAGGAAAACGGACGACACGCAGCGCATCTATAAAGATTATAAAGAATTCTATGACCGGCTTCTGATACTGCGCCGCGAAAAGAGCGGCGGAATGGAAGATATTCTCCTCGCCATGGCTACGGGATACGATTATCGGAAATATCAAAAGTCGAAACCGTCAAAGTAGCACCGTTACGGTGAGCTCACCTGACGGGGGAAATTCGGCGGCTTGTGGCGTTGAGCTTCCGCGCGGATCAAGTGGATCAGCGCTCCTACAACGAGCAGCAGCCCCAATGAAAGCAGTATACGTCCACCTGTCAGCACTACATAAAAGAAATCGAGTTTCACCCGCGCTGCATTAAACTTTTCACGATTCTCGTTGATTCTTCTGAGCACTTCCTCATTCTTCTGCTGATCCAGTTCCTGAAAATTCCGGTAGGACTCCTCGAGCCCAGTTCGAGCCGTCTTGTTAATGAGCCCATGGTACTTCCTTGTCTCAACGGAACCTACAACCCAGTTGCCCATTCCGAGAATCAAACAGGCGATGCCGCCGATAAAGACTCCATTTGTATAAACATCACGGATTTTCATTGATAAACCAGTTGAAAATAGCTAAGCGTTCTCCCGCACGGCTCAACGCTCGTCAACGAGACTCGGTTGCACTCCCCGGGTGGGTACCCTAAGATTATACGCACTATGGCTTGTTTTGTCATCGGCGATATCCATGGGTGCCTGCGCGAGCTGAGCTGTCTGTTGGAGAATCTGCCTCTGAAGCCTTCCGATCGCATCGTCTTCCTCGGTGATTACATCGACCGCGGTCCAGATTCAAAGGGAGTCATTTCTTACTTGGCGACCATGGCAAAAACCACCGATTATGATCTCGTGTTTCTGAAAGGCAATCACGAAGACATGCTCTTGGGCTATTTGGGATTTGCCGGCCGCTACGGCGAAATGTTTCTGGCCAATGGCGGCGTAGCGACGCTTACAAGTTATGGCCTCGCGCCGGCGGCCATGTCTCAGGTTCGCGCCATGGCAACGATCCCCGCCGATCATCTGGAATTTTTTCTGACCCTGGAGAGTTACACGATAGAGGCATCCTTTTTCTGCGTTCATGCTGGCATTCACCCGACGAAGTCGCTTGCGGATCAAAGTCAACTCGATATGCTCTGGATCCGCAATGAATTTATATCGAATCCCCATAAGCTGCCCTACACCGTTGTTTTCGGTCACACGCCACAACGGGAAATACTCTTTGATCTCCCCGCGAAAATCGGCATCGATACCGGTGTCGTCTATGGTGGAAAGCTGAGTTGCATCGAGCTGGACGAAAAAATACAGTTTCAAGTCGAACGCGGCGCGCGCAGGATTAGCCAAACTTCTGTGAAACATTTCTGGAGTTCCCACCCGAAAACCTCAGTGCCTTGAACTTTGCATGTCTCAGGCGTAGTTTAGCACGTTGTCTGCGTTTCTCGGCGGTGTAGCTCAGTTGGTCAGAGCACGCGGCTCATATCCGCGGCGTCGTAGGTTCGACTCCTACCACCGCCACCAGATCTTCGGGCTAGAATTCCGAAGAATGCCGGCGTTACCCGGTGCCGAATCCGATGTCTCTCCGCCGCATTTCCGTCGCCCAGTGTTTCTGATTCGCGAATGGTCAGACGCGCGAGCCGTTCGTTGGTAGCGCCACCGGTAACCCCGACGAGCCTGATATCTTATCAGCTGGGGACGACGACCCATGATGACGCAGGATCGGATTAAGAACTGCACGGGAGAGAACTTATGGCGAAATTCATTATTCAGCCGCATGGCAGGCTCAACGACTGGGTCGCCCACGAAAAGGGTTATTTTACCGAGGAAGGTCTCGACTACGAGCTCAACGTGGAAGGAAGCCGCAAGAACACGCCCCGGCTCCCCGGCTTAGATTCGCCGATTCAGCTTGCGGATAACCGTTTTGGAGCATTCGAGCGCTACGCTGAAGGACATGGACGCAAGGGTGATGGGGCCGGCGATGTTAGCTGTGCGTGCCATTGGACTGTAAACCAGGCGGCGAAGGTCGAAGAAGGGGTTATGTGGGGGAAGGCTTACAGCGTTTGCGAAGCGGCGATTGTTGTTCCGGGCGATTCTACCGTTTCGGATCCCAGCGATCTGGCGCGCACCGACATTGCAGTCGGATATCACTCAGGAAGTCATTATTCCGCTCTGCAGGCGCTTGAGGTATTCCTAGCGCCCAAAGACATCACACTCAAATTTGTCGGATCGTCCTGGTCTCGTGTCGATGCAGCGATAGCGCGCAAGGTACCGGCGGTAAATGTGTGGGGGCCGCAATTGTACGTGTTGGAGCAGCACCGCTTTCGGAGAATTGTCTCCACGACATTCATGATGGCCTTTATGTTTCCCCGCCATGTGGATTCCGGAAATGTGGAGCGCTATATGCGCGCTTTGATCAGGGCGCAGGCCGATATAGATGTTGAACCGGAGTGTTATAAGCACTACTTCATCAACGAGATCCCGGAGCGCTTTCGCGACAAAGTCGACGTGCGGTGTTTCGGGGTTGGCGAACGTGTAGTGCCGCAGCCTTACACTCGCGCAATGTTCGAAAAGACACAGGCTTGGATGCACGCTCGCAAATTGTTTGAGACCGCGCCTGATAGCGGCTGCGCATACGAACAGGCGGTTGCGAGATAACGACCGTTTTCATATTTAGAACGCTAGACTTGAGACGCGCTTTTTTCCGCGACATGACCGCACCAAGCTTCGCCGCCTCGTCATTGGAACGCCACGCGACATGTCCCTCCGGGCCTATGAGCACAAGCGTCGGTCCTTAGAGCCAGCAGGGGTGTAGATAGTGCTCCCCACAGGGCCAGCGGCGAGGGATTCGGCCGTGGATGTGAAGAGCGTAATCCATAACAGGTTCTAAAGAGAGTTCGTTACGGTGGCAGCTTCGATAAAACATCCATCATTCCGTAAGGAGTGTGAATGGAGGCTGATTTCTGGAACCACCACAATTGTTATCAGCGATCACGTTTCGGAGGAGCGAAAAGTTAAATTTCGTCCTGGCGCTTCTTCATTGACACCGTATGCTGAAATAAAAGTGGCGAACCAGAGGGGAGCGCTGCTGATATCAGAGATTATCGTTGGGCCGTCTGTTGATCCGCCGCGAGCAGTACATGCGGTGCGGAATCTACTGTACAATTCTGGTCAGAACTCCGCTTCCATCCGACCGTCAGGGGTGCCGTTTCGCACTTGGTGAAACGTTTTCTTGTCTTTGGTCATTTTACCACCCGTTACTCGGCGGCTTCCTTAAAGCTAGCGCCGGGTGCGGTGAGGCCCAGCTAAGACCGAAGTTTATTCACGCTTTCGCATTAACTGAACAAACGCCGATAGCTCGTTCTGGATATTGATAGCTTCGTGGATCAGTTCGTCGCGTTCCTTTGGCGTCATCGAGCCGTCGAGCACCAGCCGGTAGAGACCGTTCGCGCCGTCAGGTCCCGGCTTGTAGTCCATCAGGGCATTGAGCAGCTTTTCTTTCGCATAGTTAGTAACGTCCATGCTCCCCCTTCACCCGTACTTCTCATTGCAGCTTTGATTTTGCGGAATCTTTGAGAACTCGTTGTTCTCCATCCCCCGGTTTATAGCCGAAATCCGACACATTGGACAACTCAGCGAGGGTTACGGTATAGACGATGAAAACTTCATTCGGGGTCTGAGTGAAGCCTTGGCAATTATTAGGACCAACAATCGCACCGTCTTTATCGGGAACAATGAAGATCGAAAGCTCATCTTAAGCCTCTATCGACTTCACCGCTGGCAGCGCAGCCATCTTCTCCGCAGCCTCAGACTCTCTCCGGCATTTGAAGTTTAAGCTGTTTGACAATTTTGAGCCCTTTGCATTAGAAGCCAGGGCATGAAAACCCGCACAAACGTTCTCACGGTTTTAGCCGTTGGGGTCTTGGCTGCCTTTTACTGGGATATAAAGAAGGCCGAGCGCCAAGGGAAACGGAACCCCTATCAGGCATTACGGGGTGCGATTAAATCCACGTTCCGCCAAAACCCACCGGTCATTGCTGTGAAGAAAGTCGCGGATTCGCTCATTTGTGGTGCGAAGAAAATCAGGCGAGACCTTCGCGCGAAAAGAGCTTTTCAACGGATCCCTAGCCTCCAACAGCGCTGGGGAGAAGTAAAATATTTGTGTGAGGCCATAGATGCGGGTGAGGAAATGGACTCTCACAGGAAAGAATCACCGGCAGAGTTCGAGGAATGGCGTCAAAAACAGAAGGAAGAAACGCTCAGCGAAATCAAGGCGGAAGAGTACCAAACCCAAGTGCCCGACTATCACCAAACTATCTTTGGACAATTACAACTGAACGGCTACGCTGCCGAAAGAGAATGGGCGCGTGCTGTTGGACGCGATCCGGACCAGACAGAACGCTTTTTACGGCTATGGGCGGAGCATTCTAGTGCTCTGTTTGAAGCGGTCTTGAAAAAAATTCAACAGTAAGCCCCGGTGACTCGAAATTTCAACGGATGTCGTGAACTGTCCGTTACCTTCGTCGATTTGCTAGCTGAGTCCCGCTGCAAAACGGTTTAACGTAAGCGTGCAAGGCATCCACCCGAAGTGCGCCGCGCACGAACGCGGGTGGATGCCCGACTGTCACCTCGCGCATCGTGGTCCCATCTGCCAAAATGGCGAAGGGAGCGATCGCCGGAAAACCAGCGGCGTCCTTATTATCGTTCAGGTGCGAAGCCGAGAACCCAACCGAGGTCCCGGGTCGAGCTAAGCGTACTGCCAATCCCCTTCTACTGGAAACGGTTAGCTGACGAGGGATAAATATACGTCGCATGAACGATCATCGCCAGATCACATCGTCTTACATCCATCGGATGCGGGCAGCTGACCGCCGACTTGTGCATGAAGAGGGCGGTAGCCATGCTGTTGCGTTACAGTGCAGAGAAAAAGAATTGCGCTTTTTACCCGCCACTTTTTTGCCCTTCAGATTCGTCTGTCTTGCTTCCCATTTTAATCATTCGTTACTTCCGCCGTTTAGGGCGGGCGAAAAGACCAGAGAAAGTCGCGTGAGCTGTCCAAAGCATATTTTGCAGCGTGCGAAACCGCAATCTTCGTGCTTAAGCCTTTCCCCTCGGTATTCACCACCATTCATCGGGCATGTTCTGGTGACGGTGCGCAAACCATCGCCAAACAATAACAGCAGCCATGAGCAGGCACCAAGCAAACTTCGGCTGTTTGACCACGACGCCGTTCGTCACGATTGCTGGAACCTAAACTCGTCTAACCCGCTGGCAACACAGTCGACCGAGCTGTCGATCACTAGCGTGGACTAATCGCCACCGCTCAACGCGTTCCGGGACATCCGCTGCATTTAGCAAGCCGTAGGGACCGCGGTTAAATAAAATATATTCGATTTCTCTTGACCGGGTGTCGCGATGGCGATATGAGGTCGCTTGTCGTCACCTAATCTCTCATTCGACATCCCTCTCCATTACAGGCTCGGTAAATCGATTGGTTGAATTCGTCGGTAGCTCAAAAACCGAACTGATGCAATTTCGAAAAAGAGAGGAGTGGCCAATGCCTTACATCACGGACGGCAAAAAAAATCCCAGATGCCGGTCCTGAAGATTAGACACTGCACAATGCCGACACTCAAAGCCTGTGGGAAGCATTCATGATGAGAGCAAACCAGCTCCTCCTACTCGCCGCGATACTCGCGAGCGCAATCGGCGCTCCGATCGAGACCTTAGCCGAGGACAAAAGCTTGGTGCGGCAGATGAAGCGCGCGCCGGCCCATTTACGCATTGAAGGTGAGTTGCCTTCTCTCAGCGGCGCGACCGGATGGCTGAACTCGCAGCCACTGACGCCCGCCAGCTTGCGCGGAACAGTCGTCCTGATCGACGTCTGGACCTATACCTGCATTAATTGGCTGCGCCAGCTTCCCTATGTCCGCGCGTGGGCCGAGAAATACAAGAATCAAGGTTTGGTGGTGATCGGTGTGCACAGTCCTGAGTTCGTATTTGAGAAGAACATCGATAACGTTCGCCGCGCCGCGAAGGACCTGAACGTCAATTACCCGATCGCGATCGACAGCAATTATGCGATATGGCGTGCTCTCAAGAACCAATATTGGCCGGCCCTCTATTTCGTCGATGCGCAGGGACGCATTCGACATCATCATTTCGGCGAGGGCGAATACCAAAAGTCGGAGCGCGTCGTTCAACAATTGCTGGCCGAGGCCGGAAGAGACGGTATTACCGGAGAGCTGGTTTCCGTTCATGCCCGTGGCGTGGAAGCTGCGGCCGACTGGGACAGTTTGAGGTCACCCGAAAACTATGTCGGTTATGAGCGCACCGAGAATTTTGCCTCTCCCGGCGGTGCAGCGCCGGACAAGCGCCGCACCTATGCTGCCCCTACACAGTTGAGACTCAATCATTGGGCCCTCGCGGGCGATTGGACGATGAAGAAAGAGGCCGCGGTGCTAAACAACGCGAGCGGACGCATGGCCTACCGCTTTCACGCTCGCGATCTTCATCTCGTCATGGGACCGGCAGCGCCAGGAACTTCCGTCCGCTTTCGCGTGCTCATCGATGGACAGCCGCCGGGCGTTGCTCAGGGAATTGACGTTGACGCCAAAGGCAACGGCACGGTCACCGAACAACGGCTGTATCAGCTGATCCGACAACCTAACCGCATCGCTGATCGACAGTTCGAGATCGAGTTTCTCGATCCGGGCGTGGAGACTTTTGCATTCACATTCGGCTGATTCACGGCAGACGCTAGTCAACCGATTCTCGCCTTCGGCGGCTCCGGTCGCGTTCTACCGTCGATTTGAAGTGGGCATGGGCGCTGAAGTCCTTAGCAGGACGCGAGAAGTCGTCGCTTCGTCAGAGTTCTTCGAAAGGAGCTCATCATGTTACGAAAGAAAGCAATGGTGGCGGTCTGTGGGGTATTGCTGTTCGCAGTCACCGGATACGCTCAGGACACGCCGATTCGCGCCTTCAAGGTTAACGTGTCGGAGGAGTCGCTTGCCGATCTCCGTCGACGCATCGCCGCCGCGCAATGGCCCGAAAAGGAGACGGTCACGGATCAGTCGCAGGGCGTGCAGCTCGCGACGATGCAGGAGCTCGCGCGTTATTGGGCGACAGATTATGACAAAGACGGCCACTTCGCGGCGTGGGAAGAGCCGCAGCTCTTCGCGGCAGAGCTGCGCGCGGCGTTCAAATCGTACGGTATTGAAAGGTCGTGTGGTGGATGGCGCGCGCCTGACGTGCGCGTCATCCGCCTCTTCCGAATAGGATTCGTCCATGAACCTTGAGAAATTGCAGCTTGCCGGTTTAGTAGCCGGGCTTTCGGCTAGCCTAGTGCTGTTTGCCTCTTCTGGCCACGCTCAGTCGCCCGCTACGTACCAGGCGCCCGAAGATCGCTCGATCCGCCCTTTCACTGTGCAGGTCCCCCAGGCCGAGCTCGATGAGCTCCGCCGGCGCATCGCCGCAACGCGCTGGTCGGACCCTGAAACCGTCACGGATCGATCGCAAGGCGTCCAGCTGCAAAAGCTGCAAGAGCTCGTTCGCTACTGGGGCACGGACTACGACTGGCGCAAGGCGGAAGCGAAGCTCAATGCCTTGCCGCAATTCACGACACACATCGATGGATTGGACATTCACTTCATTCACGTACGCTCCCGTCATCCGAATGCTCTGCCGATTATCGTGACGCATGGCTGGCCGGGGTCGGTCATCGAACAGCTCAAGATCGTTGGGCCGCTCAGCGACCCCACCGCTTTTGGCGGTGGTGCGCAAGACGCCTTCCATGTCGTCATACCGTCGATGCCCGGTTACGGCTTCTCCGGCAAGCCGACAGGCACGGGCTGGAACCCGGACCGCATAGCGCGAGCCTGGGCGGAGCTGATGCACCGCCTCGCGTACACTCGCTACGTCGCCCAAGGCGGCGACTGGGGCTCACCGGTCTCCAGCGCGATGGCGCCTCAGGCGCCGCCAGGATTGCTCGGCATTCACATCAACTTGCCGGCGACGGTACCGCCAGAGGTGGCGGCGGTGCTTGCCGGCGGCGGGCCTGCGCCTGCGGGACTCTCCGGGAAGGAGCGCGCGGCGTTCGACTCGCTCGATACGTTCTACAAGA
>DATACQ010000618.1:0-3854 GCA_036258955.1 Binatia bacterium | reverse complement strand
TCTGCAGGTTGTTGATAAAAGATTCGGAATGCTTCGAGAGCCTCAGCATGAACGGAAAGCGGCAATGACATCAAAACCCTCCGTTCGTCCTGAGCCCGTCGAAGGACTCCGAGAGAGTTTTTCAACAGTCTGTCTCGCTCCGAGCCCTTCTTCAAAGGAGAAAAATCTCTCGTTGCTCCCGAATGACAGCAACGCTGAACCGCCGGTTGCCACCGTTGTCGCTAACTTGCCGAAACCGGTTCACATCAGGCACTCTAGTCCGACAGGAAATCCAAAACCAGTTTTGCCGTTTCCTCCGGCTTCTCCACGTGCGCGCTGTGGCCGGCGCCCGCTATGATCTGGAGCTTGGCGTTTGGAATGCGCTCGGCGTAGGTCTCACCATGGGAACGCGGCACCATGTGATCTTTTTCACCCCACAGAACCAGCGCCGGCGAGGTAATCCTGTGCAAGCGATTACGCAGCGAATAATTGTAGAAGTATGGCGGCTTAAAGCCGATCCGGGAGCCCAATCGAAGCATCTGATAACGGCGCAGCTCGTCTTCGATCTCGCCCATGCCGTCTGGAAATAGCTCCAATGCGTGCGGCTCTTCTGAGCTGGCGAAAAGCATTTCCCGCAAACTCGCATAGCTCGAGCCGCGCTCCGGCTGCGCCATCATAAAGATGTCGCTGATCAGCGCCCCTTTGACGAACAAGCCGGTTGCGCCGATCAATACCAGCTTACGAAGCTTTTCCGGATGGCGCGCGGCCAACTCGGCCGCGATCCAGCCGCCTACACAACTGCCGATCAGATTGAAGCGCTCCAGCTTAAGCGCGTCGAGAACTTCGAGATAGTGGAAAACCACATCTTCGATGCTCTCCACATCCTTGTTTTCGTCGCTCTGGGCACAACCGGGGTGCGCCGGAGCGATGACGCGTTTTCGCGTAGCCAACTGCTCATGAAACGGCATCCAGCCTTCTTTGACCGAATGAATGTCCGCGAAGCCATGCAAATACAAAAGCGGCGCGCCGGCGCCATTTTCCAACACCCAGACTTTCCGGCCGTAAACCTCGAGATTCTTACCGCTCACTGTAGCACCGTCGCGGTCTGTTCGAAGTTGACGCCCGGGTATTCGTTTGTGAACTGCTTGAGCGAAGCGTCGCGCAGTGCCGGCGCGACCTGTTCGGCAAACAGCTTCATGCTCTTGCGCGCCAGGTGGTCCGGCATATTGCCGAGCTGGAACTGTATTAAAAGGTTCCCGACTTTGGCCCTTTGGATGAGATCCTGAATGCGCCGTGTTACGGTCTCTGCGCTACCGACGATGATCGACTGCGACGCATCGAGCTCCTCCCAGTTTTCAACATCGCCCAAAAGTTTCCTCCCCGGCTTGTATCCCTTCAGATACTCTTTCCATGCGGCAGTCGGAACATAGGGAACCCCCGGGCCGAAAGTAAGCTGGCGTCCCTCCCGTCGCAAATGGCCCTTCAGGCAATTTTTCAAAAAATACCAGACGCCTTCTTCGCACTCCTCGCGCGCCTGGCGATCGCTTTCGGCGACATAGGTGGACATCAGAATGCCGAACCTGAATGGATGATACTTGTCACCGTGCTTCTCCAACACGGCCGCAAATTCCTGCTGGGACCGGTGGGTTTCACCGCCGTGACTGCGTGAAGACAGAAAATAGCAATAACCACGCTTGGCAACTTCGGTCATCGTCGAGGCGCTGCGCGATCCCGGAATCCACACGGGCGGGAAAGGTTTCTGCAAAGGCTTGGGCCAGAGATTCACGTAGCGCAGTGGAAAGTGGCGCCCTTCATGGGCGAAAGGCCCGTCTTCGGTCCAGGAGCGCACGATGAGATCGGCGGCTTCCCAAAATTTTTCCCGAGAATTCGCCGAGGGAACATCATAGTTAAAAGTTTCCGGCCCGCCGCCGGGAGCGAAACCGGCAATGATCCGGCCATCGCTCATCTGATCGAGCATCGCGTACTCTTCCGCTACACGCAGCGGGTTCATGTGCAGCGGCAGCAGATTCCCGAGAACGATTATTTTGCCGCGCGATGTGCATTGCGTGAGCGCCGCGGCGATCAGATTGGGCGACGGCATCAAGCCATAAATATTCTGATGGTGCTCGTTGAGCACCATGCCATCAAAGCCCAGTTCATCGGCATAGGCGAGCTGATCGATGTATTCCTGATAGAGTCCGCGGGCTTTGCCGTTGTTCCACAAGCGATTCGGCACCGTCACCCAGCCGCTGTCATACTTCTCGTCGAAATCCCGATCCAGGTAGGGATACGCCATGAAGTGCCAACAAAAAAGTTGCACGGGTTTCATCATTCACCCCTGTCGTTCACACTCTCCATCCTCTACGACAACTGTTCCGGCAACGCAAACCGTCACTCCGCCGCTGCGTTGCCGTTGCAAATTCCAAACGTTCCGATCGTTCAAGTGTCCCCTTTGAACGGGAGCTCTAACATGAAGGTACGGAGGAATTCCCGCTTCAAGATCCTTCCTAGTGTGGTGTCTCTGAATTCGCTACATAGCATCAACTGTCATTCCGGGCGAGCTGGCGTGATCCCCGCTTCCGCGAGGAAGCGAGAGTCGGAATCCAGCGTAAGGGCGGGTTTGAAACCCGCCCCTACAAGATTCCGCTTTCGCCGGAATGACGAGATCAAACTCCGGACTTTATAAACGAACTTTAGTTATAAGATACTAGTTGAACTGTAACGGTTGCTTCGCGTCTGAATCTAAGAACCCTTCGACAAGTCTCAGGGTGAACGGTCAGGCGACAAGCCGTTCGTGCTGAGGCTCTCGAAGCATGAACGAGGGAAGCTAATCCGTTGTTACAGTTCACTAGTTCCAGGAACATGTGAAAGATCGCCGCCCGCCCTTCGACCGGGCTCAGGGCGAACGGCTAAGTAGGGCCGATCGCGACCGTCCTAGACTGCAGGTCGCGTATACCGCTCGTAATGAGTATCTCGACCGTGAGCGGATTTCACGACTTCGAAGAGCGATGTGGGTTCAAAGGACTTCCTCAGCAGCGCACCACTTCCTTTACACAAACGTTTGCGCCATTGTATGAGCTGGCGTTCAGTGCATTGCGCTACGGCTTTTCGGTGTATCTAAACAACGGAGGCTGCCCTATGAAGCATTTCGTATCCGTGCTCCTGTTGTCCGCGATAGGCTTAGTCTCCGGGCGGCTTGCTGGAGCTGCCGAGCCCTTCTACATCAGCATCCCTGGACCGACCCTCAGCTACACGCATCTATACTATGGCCAAGAAAAGGGTATCTTCGCCCAAGAAGGATTAGACCTCCGGGTGCTTGTCGTACGGGGTGTCATCGGTCTCAGTAGTCTTATGTCCGGCGAGATCGACGTTACATGCCACGCGGGAAGCGGTCTCGCTGCCGCCTTGCGCGGTCTTCCAGTGAAGGTTATCTCAGTCACCCACGACCGGCCGGTGCACGAGCTGATCGTTCACCAGTCGATCACTTCACCGGCGGAGCTAAAGGGCAAAGCGATCGCCATAGGCTCTCTCGAAGGAACGGCCGCCGTGATTACCAGACGTATTCTTCAGGCCAAGGGACTCGACCCGCAAAAGGACGTCACGTTGCTGAGCATGGATACGACGGCGCGCTTGCAATCGATGCTCTCAGGAAAAGTTCCCGCCGCAATGGTAACTCCGCCGACGACGTATCTCGCGTTCGAACGCGGTTTCTATTCAATGGCTCGCGGCCGCGATCATATGCGCTACCTGCAGACGGGTATCGTCGCAACCGATGCCGGCATCAAACAAAAACGCGCCCAGATCGTGCGCTTTCTCCGCGGCTGGAACCGCGCGCTAAAGTTGTATCAAGATAATCCCGAGATCATGATTCCATA
>DATACQ010000617.1:0-5852 GCA_036258955.1 Binatia bacterium | reverse complement strand
GAGCCTTTATTCCAGAGGCTCGATCACGTCCCGCTTGTGGCGCAAAGGACCTCCGAGCGTTTCCACGGTTGGGACACAGGCAAAATTCACTGCTGGAATTTGTCGCTAAAGTCCGTGCGGCCTTCTGCGTCTCAATGGCATGTTACTTGCGGAATTGAGACCTAGGCGTAACGCGGCACCTTCTAAAATCTAAACAATTCAATCGGAGGAGAAACCTATGAACGGAAAACTCGCAGCTGTTTCAAGTATCGTTTTCAGTGGCGCCTTGGCTCTTTATGCCAGCGCCGGTTGGTCACAGCAATCGGGGACCAGCGGGAGTTCTTCGCAGAGTCCGTCGGGGAGTGGCTCTCAAAGTGGCGCCGGCTCATCGAAGAGTGAAGCCGGGAGTTCTGCCACACAGTCGGAACGCAGCGGCTCGGCACAAACTGGATCCGGCTCCGCAATGCAACGCGGAGGATCATCCCAGAGTGATACCGGTTCTTCCATGCAGCAAGGAAGAAGCGGCCGCTCAGGAATGGGCCAGGCTTCAAGCGGTCAGTGGTCAGAGGAAAACGTCAAACAGGTTCAAGAAGCGCTAAAGAGCCAAGGCCATGATCCCGGCCCAATCGACGGTAAGATGGGGCCAAACACGCGACAAGCCTTGAGGGCTTTTCAGAAATCCAAAAATATGCAAGCTACCGGGCAACTCAACAGCGAAACAGCTAGCGCGCTTGGCGTGAGCGCCTCCGGGACGTCCGGTGCCTCAAGCGGAGCGGCGGGCACGGGTGCATCCTCCAGCGGCAGTTCATCTACAGGGATGAGTGGTTCTTCAGGTACCTCTTCCAGTGGCGCGAGTGGCTCGTCGCCATCGGGCACGGGCAGCAGCGCATCGCCTTCTGGGCGATCGGGTAGTGGTGGCTCGGCTGGTTCCGGCTCTTCGCCGGGAGCATCGGGTTCTACATCGGGGTCGAGCGGAACCGGTTCTACTTCGGGTTCCGGCAGCGGCAGCGGTTCGAGCACGGGGCCGGCGGGTAGCGGCAGCGGCGGCAGTCGGTAAACAGCAGTTCCGTGTTGCGTTTACGCGCCAAAGGGGAGAACGTTTCGTTCTCCCCTTTTTTTGTCCTAGCCAGGAGGTGCTACCCTGCGACTATGACCTTCCAGCCAGCCCGTTCCGAAGCTGTGGGTGGGAGCTAATGGCTAGCAGCTGATCATGGCCAAAAAACACAAAGCGAAATTTGGCGCGAGGGAACTCGACCTCTCGAATCTCGACAAAGTGATGTACCCGGGATCGGGATTCACAAAGGGGCAGGTGATCGACTACTATGCTCGGGTTTCGCGCTATCTTCTTCCTCATCTAAAAGATCGGCCTATCACACAGAAGCGGTACCCGGATGGCGTACGCGGAGCGCATTTTTACGAAAAGAACGCGCCATCCTTTACTCCCGATTGGATCAAGCGGTTCGCAATCCCGCGTACGGAGCGGCGCGGCGTCATCAACTACATTTTAATCAATGATCTGCCAACCCTCATTTGGTCTGCGAACATGGCCAATCTCGAGATGCATCCGTTTCTCGCCCAGGCGCCGCGCATCGACATGCCGACGATGATTGTCTTTGATCTTGATCCTGGCGAAGGCGCCGACATACTCGACTCATCGGAAGCCGCGTTTCTTGTCAAGGCCGTTCTTGATCGGCTGAAGCTGAAATCCTTCCCCAAAGTGTCAGGCTCCAAAGGTATTCATCTGCATGTTCCGCTCAACACGCCTGTAACCTACGAGGCCGTGCAGCCGTTTGCCCAGAGCATTGCTCAGCTGCTCCAAACTGAACACCCTCAATTTATCGTTTCCGAAATGGCCAAAGCGAAGCGCAATAAGAAAGTCTTCGTCGATTGGAGTCAAAACTCCGAGCACAAATCGACCGTGGCCGTTTATTCGTTGCGCGCTAAAGGCGATACGCCGTTCGTGGCGATGCCGGTTACTTGGGAGGAGCTTAGGAAAGCCCAGCAAAAAGGCGACCCTTCCGTGTTGTTTTTTGACCCCGAGGCAGCGCTTACGCGGCTCGACAGAATTGGCGATCTGTTCGCGCCGGTGTTGCAGCTAAAACAGAAGCTACCGCGGCCGTTTCTCGATCTTCAGCCTGCGACTGAGCAGAAGGCGAACGAGCCAGCCAACTCCCTTCACACCTATCGGCAAAAGCGTGACTTCAATAAAACCTCCGAACCTGCGCCAGCAATGCCTCGTCGCGGACACGCAGACAACCGGCTGTTCGTCATCCAAAAGCATGCGGCGAGCCGGCTGCACTACGATTTTCGCCTGGCCATGGATGGGGTGTTGAAATCCTGGGCAGTGCCGAAGGGCCCGCCCTACGAAGCCAATCAAAAGCGCCTCGCCATGGCGACCGAGGACCATCCGATGGAGTACGCGCGCTTTGAGGGCACCATACCCAAGGGAGAATACGGCGGCGGTACGGTGATGGTCTGGGACATCGGAACCTACGAAGTGTTGGACGGAAACTACTGGAAGGGAAAGCTGCATCTATTGCTGAGGGGCGAAAAACTCCAGGGGGAATGGGTGCTCGTCAAACGCGCAATGGGCGATCGGAGCGACAATAGTTGGTTGATGATCAAAGCGGCCGGAACGCACGAACCGCCCAGCGACAAAGACGAAGATGCATCGGCTTTGACAGGTCGGTCCATGCAAGAAATCGCCGGCGCCGGAGACGCCGTTTGGCACAGCAACAGAAGCAACAGAAAAGATGCTATCGAAGAACCAGCATCGATCCCGCCGTCACTGCAAAGCAAGTTGGCCGCGCTTCCGGATACAAAGGCAAAGTTCATCAAGCCAATGCTCGCGGAAGCCGTGCACGAACTTCCGCACGACAGGAAGAGCTGGATCTATGAGCTGAAGCTGGATGGTTACCGCTGCGTCGCGGTAAAGAGCGCCCGGCACGTGCAGCTTTTCTCGCGCAATCAGAATCTTTTCAACGCCAAATTCCCGACCTTAATGCCGGCCCTCTCAAAAATCGAGTCTGAAACAGTTCTCGACGGCGAAATTGTTGCACTCGATGACAAGGGCAGGCCCTCGTTTAATATCTTGCAGAATTCTCGCGTGGCAACCACGGGAGTTTATTTTTACGTTTTCGACCTGTTGATCTATCGGGGGAAAAACCTTTTGAAGCTTCCCGTCGAGCAGAGGCGCGCACTCCTACCTGCGGCGATTCGCTGGTGTCCGGATTCTGTTCGGGTATCGGCGGATCTGAGTGGCACGGCCAAGAACATAGTCCAGGCCGCAAAGAAACTGGGTCTTGAAGGCATTATCGCCAAACAAAAAGGGTCCGTTTACGAGTCGGATCGGCGCAGCGGCGCATGGGTCAAATATCGCATCAATCAAGGTCAAGAGCTGGTCATCGGCGGCTACATACCGGGCCCGCAGTATTTCGATGCTTTGCTGGTTGGCTATTATCAACGCGGCGATCTCATCTTCATCGCCAAGATTCGCAACGGTTTTGTTCCGAGGCTCAGGAGGGAGCTCTTCGAGAAGTTCAAAGGACTGGAAACCACAGTTTGTCCGTTCGCGAACTTGCCTGAGCCCAAAAACGCTCGCCGCGGGCTGGCGCTAACCGCAGAAGCGATGAAGCAATGCCGCTGGCTCGAGCCGAAACTGGTAGCGCAGATCGAATTCACCGAATGGACCGACGGCGATCGTTTGCGCCACTCGAGATTTGCCGGGCTCAGAGAGGACAAGAATCCGCAAGAAGTGACGCGCGAAGTGGCGGCGTAAAGCTGGTTTTAGGGTAAAGGTTTGGTGACCACAGGCGAGAGCCGGTAACTAAAAACTAGAGCACAATTATAATTATAATCCGTCGTATAGAGTTGGCTGCTGCAAGCTAAGAACTGAAGCTGATGAATGAGAGCCGGCTTACGGTTTCTCATAGCCGAGTGGCCGGATGTGCAACTCGAACTGTCGCGGATCCCGCGTGAAAAATAGCCCGAATTCCTTTTCCGAGCCTGGCGGTGAATAGTCAAGCGTCGTTTCGCTTCGCTCCAGTACCTGAGAACCCTTCTTGAGTTCTCCTTGGATCACTACGCCTTCTGCCGTGGAACCGCCGTCATTCCGCGCTTTGACCCTAACGAGATAGCCGCTCCGGTTCTGCCGGATCGCGACAATGCTCACGCTCACATCCGGCGGCGAGTCCATTCCGGTGATCGCGTGATAAAGCAGAAAGGCGATCACACTCGTGATGAGCAAAAAGCCGACCCCGCCAACGATCCATTCCAATAACGGTATATCGCTCGTGCCGCGCACCTCATCAGAGGCAGGCGCTTGCTGGGAGGGCTCGGCGAGTTCGTGCGTTTTCTCGCCGCCCGGTTTTTCTTGTGCCCGCTTTGCCATGCTTCGGTCCTAGAGGATCAGCCGGGCCGCGGCAGCCCCAATCGCCGCGGGAAAACCGAGAACGATGGTGACCGCCAGCAGTTCATCCCAAGACATACCTTCCGTGCGACCGAACGTCCAGAGGATGTATACACTGATGAGCAGCACGACGGTGTAGCCAACTATGGTGAAGCGGAGAAGCTCGCTCCAGAATGGCGTGTGCGGCTGGATAGGAATCTGTCCATGGAATTCCACCGCATAAACGAATGCGTGCATGACCACTAGCGACGCGCCCACCAGCGCAACAGAATGCCACGCGGTCATCTTATGTGCGATCAGCACCATCTCCTCAGTGGGAGCGACGTTGAACGAGAGAAACAGGGCTCCTGACGCCATTATGAACATTTCGCCGCCATAACCGGCGTGTCGGTTTTTCTTTTCCTGCCGAGCACCCCCAAGCTGACTCTGCGCCAACATCGCCCCGATACTTGCCGGAACCACCTGTATAGCGATAGTTCCGATCATCTCCTGGTCTGACATATCAAACCGGGTCACGGCGAATAATCCGAGCGCCAGAGCACTGGCAACGAACCCGACAGCCAAGGCGACAAACGCATCGACAGCATCGTCGAGGAAACCAAAGGTCTCCTCAAATCCCATGTAGTGGGACAAGCCAATCAGAAGCGGAATATTGAGCAGCAGGAGGAGTGCCAGGCGAAACTTACTCATGTAAAAGCCGAGCTCCCACATCTCCATAGTCATGAGCATCGGCAATGAGAATAGAATCGCGCCGCCAAAGGCACGAGCGAATCCGATGGCGAACGCCCGGTTGGGAGGTCTTTGGCCGGTTAAAGATTTCGGGTCAATGTTCAACGTTGCTCTCGCGCCTCAGGAGCGGACTCCGTTGAACCTTGGACCCATTTAGCCCGGGTTTGGCATCGCTGCTCCGGCGTGACTCTCCTTTTCTCTGAGCGAATTTGCCGCTGCAGCAAGTTGGCACTACAAACCGCGAACTTCGGCATCGTGCGCGTGCTCAATGGCTTGCAGCATGCTCGGGTCCAGTTTGTCCCGATTCAAAATGACTTTTTGCGAATGCACCGCCTCGACGGCCTCATTCGGCACGACGAATTCACCACCATTTTCGACGTAGATCACAAGCAGCGGCGCAACTTTCCGCACGCCGCCGATGGAATCCTGGCGGCCCGCAACAAAAACATGGAAACCAACTTGGATTTCTTCTCGCATAAATACCTCCGTAAAGCTCACAACGCCTGGGTAACTGAGGCATATGGTCAACTTCGTCTCAGAAAGCAATATGAATGCCGCACTACTCTCTGCGATGGGACACACGTCTAACGGATGTGCTTTGCTTTACTTCGCCATTTATTGGTCTCATCTGTCCGGGGAGACAGTCGAGCAATATTTCGAAAGGTGTTTCTCCTCAGCTGGCGACACGGCCGGGTGTCCCACTGAAGAACGCCTGTGCTCGAATTGAAAAAAGCAA
>DATACQ010000616.1:0-7215 GCA_036258955.1 Binatia bacterium | reverse complement strand
GGTCGCTCACGCGGCGCTGCTCACCAGCCAAAAGATTGGCGGCGACAATTTCGTAATCGTTATACGAAGTATGAGTGAAAGCTCCTCGGCCGTTGCAATCGCCCAGTGCGTAGATGCCAGGCATATTGGTGCGGAGCTGATCATCCACCCTGATATAGCCGCGTTTGTCTCGCTCAACGCCTGCTTTTTCCAAATTGAGATCTTCGGTGTTCGGCACCCGGCCCACGGCGAGGAGCGCGTGCGAGCCGATGACGGTCTTGTCGCCAGTAGCGCAATCGACAGTGACGGCTACCTGGTCGCCACGCTTTTCCAGAGCGATGCATTCAGCGCCAAGTCGGACGTTGATGCCTTCGTTATCGAGAATTTGTTTGATGGCTCCGGAGATGTCCTCGTCTTCGCGATGAATGAGCCGCGCCGCCATCTCGACAATCGTGACCTCGCTGCCGAACCGCCGGTACATCTGCGCGAACTCCAGACCGACATAACTCCCGCCAATGACGATCAGATGCTTGGGCAGAAAGTCTACGTCCATCATGGTTGAGTTGTTTAAATAGCTCACTTGGTCGAGGCCGCGCAGTGGCGGAGTGGAGGCACGTCCGCCAACATTGATAAAGATTTTGTCTGCTTCGAGCAGTTCATCGCCGACCCGAACGCGATGCACATCTTCAAAGCGGCCATGGCCTTCATAGACCGTGAGGTTTGCCGTATTCTTAAGCCACTTCTCTAAGCCTTCATTTGACAGACGCACCACAGCGTCTTTCCGTTCTTTGACTCTCTTCATATCGACTGCGATCGAGCCGCCGATCATCACGCCATAGTCGCTGGCGCTTCGTGCGATATGAGCTGCGCGCGCGCTTGCGACCAGCGTCTTGGTCGGGATGCAGCCCGTATTGACGCAGGTGCCGCCGAACCGCTTGCGTTCGATAATTGCCACCTTCATTCCTGAGTTTGCCAATCGCACGGCGAGTGATGGTCCTGCTTGCCCAGTGCCAATAATGATGGCGTCATATGTACTTGCCATTAGTCAGCCTCCCAAAGAGTTTCCGCGAAAACTCCGCTTGAAACGGTGGTGATGAATTTCAACGGCTTGTTGGTCAACAGATCGATCTCATGCTTCAACGACACCTTCGATGTCAACGGAAGTCTATCAGTGCGTCAGTTGTGTTTTTGGGTTCTTCAAACACCCAATGTTGGGTATCTTTAACGTCCCGTTGCCGGATCAATCACCGTCAACGTCGACGACAGCTTGGGCAAAGGCCTGCGGGGCTTCCTGAGGCAGATTGTGCCCGATCCCTCCCTTGATGAGTCGGTGCGAATACTTGCCCGAGAATTTCTTGGCATAAGACCTGGGGTCCGGACGCGGCGCACCGTCGGCATCGCCTTGAAGGGTAATCGTCGGCACACTGATCACCGGGAATGTGGCAAGCCGCTTTTCCAAATCATCATACTTCCGCTCGCCTTCGGCCAGTCCGAGCCGCCAACGATAGTTATGGATGACGATGCTGACGTGATCGGGATTGTCGAAAGATGCCGCGGTGCGTTTGAACGTGGCATTATCGAACTTCCACTTCGGCGAGGCGATCTGCCAAATTAGCTTCGTAAAGTCGTGGGTGTATTTTTCGTAGCCCGCCCGGCCGCGTTCGGTGGCAAAATAATATTGATACCACCATTCGAGCTCATTTTTTGGCGGCAACGGCATCTTACCGGATTCCTGACTACCGATGAGATAACCGCTCACCGACACCATTGCCTTGCAGCGCTCGGGCCATAACGCCGCGACGATGTTGGCGGTCCGTGCTCCCCAATCAAAACCGGCGAGCATCGCCCTATCGATTTTGAGAGCATCCATAAACGCGATCAGATCGACAGCGAGTGCCGACGGCTGGCCGTTTCGGAAGGTTTCACTCGAAAGAAATCGCGTCGTGCCATAACCCCGCACATATGGAACGATCACCCTGTAGCCCACGTTCGCGAGCAAAGGCGCGACATCAACGAAGCTGTGAATGTCGTAGGGCCAGCCGTGCAGAAGTATCACGGGAGGACCGTTGGTTGGACCCGCTTCGGCATATCCGACACTGAGAACGCCGGCATCGAACTGCTTGAGAGCACCGAATGACTTGTTTATTCCCGGTTTAATCGCCGGCATAGTTGCAGAATTGGCCTTGCTCGTTTGTGCGGCAGAAGAACCGATCGGCCCGAACTCGGCGGACGCAATCGTGATTAGCGCAGTCACAAGAAAGCGGCGCCGATCGTGGTTGATCTCTTCGAGCATTTTTTTTACCTCGGCTAAAATTCCGTTCAGGCGAAAGGCCTTGACGTCACCCTCATCTTTTAGCACCAGTCGTCCGCCGCCTCATAAGGAAGGTCGCCTAAACGAGCGGATGGCCGATCACGTAGTGCAACAAGAGTTCTAACGCGATGAGCATCAAAGATGCCGCTGCCAAGACCGTCGCAAACCGAACCTGACGATTTTCCTGGGATGTCAGCTCAAGGCACGAGCGACGCGCTATGCAGTCGCGGCGCATGCGGCGTTGACGCTCGAGTGAGACCAGGACGATTGAAGCAATCAATGTCGATACGATGAGGAGCGGCACGCGGGCGGCGCTGTCGTCCAACCATTTTGCGAGCGCATACAGCGCACCCGCCGATCCCCCGCCGAAGGCAAGCACCAGTGCGGCGGCAATATTGCTCCCGAGGCAGCCGCTGCCGAGAAAGGCCAGCGTCACAGCGCTCCAGTTCATCGCCGGCCGATCTTCAGGCATCCAAGAGGCAGCCGAGAGCACAGACCGCGGCTTGCCGTTCAATCGATAGGCCACGGTGCGTTGCGGGAAGCCTTTGAGAACAAGCGTCTCGGGTGGGACACCGGGGTAGGCTGAGACTACCTCTCGATAGACATCCTGTGAGACGAGTATTTCGTTGGTCCCGGCTTGCGCCTGCAGGCGCGCGGCCTGGTTTACGACGTCGCCGATCGCCGTATAATCTTTGATGTCATCTGAGCCCAGTCGCCCGACACGAGCAAACCCGGAGGCTATGCCGATCGACGCTTGCAGGGGCATGCCCAGGCGTTCAGAAAGTTCGGGAAGAACCTCTTGGAGCTTTGCAGACGCCGCGACCGCAGCCGCCGCATGGTCGGCGCGTTTTACAGGAACGTTGAATAAGGCCATCACCGCATCGCCGATGTATTTGTCGATAAACCCTCCTTGGCTCATCAGTGTGGTCGATGCCAGGCGCAGGAACTCATCGACCACGGAGTAGGTCATCGTTGCCCCCAGGCGGCCCGTCATCTCCGTAAAGGAGGAGAGATCGGCGAAGACCACCGTCATCTCAACGAGGCGGCCTTCCTCTAGGTGGGCGCCGCACCGTGTGCAGCAATTAGGGTTACGGGGGCTTCGACGAATGCCTCGCCACCTGAAGAAAACGGCGGTCAAACCGACGAGCGGAATGCCGCAGACCAGACAGTTAGCGGCGAGGGGCGGAGTTTTGATCTCTAAAGGCGCGCTCATTGAAACGCATCCTATTTGATTCGCGGCCGGGTGTACGTTGAGACTCATCGGCCAGCGACCAAAGTGGTTCGCCTTCGTTTGTTAGCTGATCCCTCTTAACTGATACATTCCTACCACTCTTTCCTAAGATTTAGAGAGAAGAGATCGAGGTGCCATGACCTTTCCTGCCTACCGTTGTTATCTACATCTATACTCATATCCGTTGAAGCCAGCATCCATCAGCAGTCGAAACGAACTTTCGCTTTGAAGGCGTGAGTTCGATAGGTTTTTAAAAACCAGGCGCTCTTGGCGGTTATGAGCCTCCGAGCAGCTAATCATATACGCACTAGTCTAACCGAGCGAGTTCGCCGAGAAGGATGAGGGCTGCGAAACCCGCAGCGGCGAGAACGCCGGAATAGCGGGGCCCATTGTGAAAGGCCTCCGGGATCATGCTTTCCGCCGTCATCGCGATGAGCGCCCCGGCTCCGTATGCCTTCAGGATTGCCCTTACGTGAAGGCCAAGGTCACTCAGGAAGTAGAACGCAAGAGCCGTGATGGCCGCAGTAACAAGCGTCGTACCGCTCCATAGGATCAGTACGTAATTAGCTGAGCGGGACGCGAGACGCATACCGGCCGTTCCGGAAAGTGCCTCCGGCACGTTTGCGAGCGAAAGCGCGACGACCAATGCCAGATCGGGTCCCCCGGCCCTCAGGGTGACGCCGAGAACCAGCGCCTCCGGCACAGCATCAAGCGCGGTGCCGAGCGCAATCGAGGTGCCGCTGCCCGGTGCCTCGGCTTCCGACGGCTGTGGCTTGCATTCGCCGCAGCGCTTGCGGTCCTTGGCGGTTACGAGAGCTGCGTTCGCGATGCTGAACGTAGCGGCACCGGCAACAATTCCGGCTATAGTGGATGCCGCGCCGGCCAGCATGAGCGCCTCGTATGCGACCTTGAACGAGGCAGCTGAAAGCAGCACGCCGGCCCCGAGTGACATGAAAGCGGCGATGGCCCGGTGCGGGAGGCGCGTTATTAGCCCAAGAAGTGCCCCGACAAGCGCGCCGGACGCCGCAGCTGACCCCCAGCAGAAGGCCCACACTGCCCCGATAATACCCTCGGGCATTCCAATGCTCCTTTTGTCGTGACTCACATAAGCATCACGAAGCAAATACGCCTACCCTGCTATTACCGGAGCTATGCATTGCATCGCACCCTCCTATAATGCGCGTTTTGCTGGACGATTTGCTGTCACGCCTGCTTTGCAACCTCGTCGGTGCGAATCGGCAGTCTCCAGTTGGGCCGCACGAAATGGCAGGTGTAGCCGTCCGGATATTTTTGGAGATAATCCTGATGTTCGGGTTCGGCCTCCCAGAACTCGCCTGCCGGAACCACTTCCGTTACGACCTTGCCGGGCCACAGTCCTGAAGCATCGACGTCGGCGACGGTATCTTCGGCAATCCGCTTCTGCTCGTCGCTGGTGTAGAAAATCGCAGATCGGTAGCTGGTCCCGACGTCGTTGCCCTGGCGATTGCGCGTGGTCGGGTCGTGAATCTGGAAGAAGAATTCGAGGATCTGCCGATAGCTGATGCGGGCAGGATCAAAAATGATCTCCACTGCTTCCGCGTGTCCCGGATGATTGCGATACGTCGCATGGGAGTTGGTGCCGCCTGTATATCCGACCCGTGTCGACAGAACTCCGTCGTAGCGCCGAATAAGATCCTGCACGCCCCAGAAGCAACCGCCGGCAAGAACAGCGCGTTCCTGAGTCATTGGACATCCTCCACTTGATTTAAGTATGCCCCATAACCTTCGGCTTCCATATTGTCTCGATGGATGAACCGCAGGGAGGCTGAGTTGACGCAATAGCGCAATCCGCCGCGATCCCTCGGACCGTCGGGAAACACGTGCCCGAGATGGCTGTCGGCGTGCGCCGAGCGTACTTCGCTGCGAACCATGCCGTGCGTGGTGTCTTGCAGCTCTTTGACGTTGGCCGGTTCGATGGGCTTTGTGAAGCTCGGCCAGCCGGATCCGGAGTCAAATTTGTCCGAGGACGCGAACAGCGGCTCACCCGACACAATATCGACGTAGATGCCTGGTTCCTTGTTATGCAGATATTGCCCTGTTCCCGGGGGCTCGGTGCCGGCTTCCTGAGTCACGCGATACTGCTCCGGTGAGAGCTTTGAGATGGCATCAGGGTTCTTGCTGAATTTTTCCATTTCTTTCTCCTCCTTTCGGACGTGTATGGAACAAACATCGATTTGGTGCGGCGCTGTCAGTCGAAGCAGACGTCCGTCTATGCCGCGGGCAAACACTGAAAATCTCTCTAACAATTATATGCAGGTGCATCCTATGAATCTCGATCGCGTTTATTTCTGAACGGGTTTGTCCACGAACGTAGCGACCGGCTGGCCTGTCTCGACGATATACGTCGACAGCATCCGCCCGGTTTCCGGGCCTAGGTCGCGCGCATTGTGAGGCGTGCGCGGAGGGATCAGGAATCCATCTCCCGGCTTCAATACAACCGTGGCACGTCCCTCCACCCTCATTTCGACGTCGCCTGCAATGATGTAACCGACCTCTTCTCCCGGATGAACGTGCCAACCGGACTCCACTCCCGCCGGAATCAACGTCTCTACCTGAACCATCTCGCGGCCTGGAATTGATAATCGCGAGCGTTGGACCTCACGCCGAGCAAGCTTGCCCGCCAGCTCGTCCTGTGGCCCCTTATTGGCCTGTCCAGATGCGGTGCTCATGTAGGCGGCTACACCGGCCAACGCAATAACTGCCACCAGCACGAAAAGAATCCGTCTCATACCGTGCCTCCTTCATATGCGTAATTGAACCCATCCACTGCAGCTTAGAAGGCGCTCTAGGTCTGCATTCCTTGACTATCGAGGACTTCATCGAGGACTTCTCCACCAAACGGCGTCCGTGCTTCACCTGCTCTCGTTCCATGCGCAACTCAACCGCTTGATGTCCGGCGATTGCCGCGATCCTTTGACCACGCGTGGCTCCGGCAGCTTCGGGATCGGCTCGTCCGCGGCGGGGGTGATGGTTTCGGAGAAACGTGCGCTCTGCGTGCTCCCGGCCGTGGGCTCGATGGCACGATCGCTGCGCTTGATTCCCGGCTGCTGCGACACCGCCAGCGTTAAACTGCTGCCGACCATCACCACTGCATACCGCCGTGATTCGAGTCGTTTTCTGTGAACCTCCTTTGCCCTCGAATGTGTATGTGAACCGCGTGGGTAATTTGGCCCGGCTGTGTCCATCACGCGGTCGAACGGCGTCACCGGGAAACGACATGAAGGGCCTCATCCATGTGGCGGTCGGCAGCGGCTGCCGCCTCCTCCTGACTGCTGCCCTTCTGACGGGCGCTCAGGTAGGGCGCATACCAGTCCGACCAGCGGTGCTCGGCATGCGTCTTCTCGTATCGGTCGTGATGCTCCGCCGCCTCGCGCAGCAGCTCTGCAAGCGTGGCGACGTCCATGACTCGCGCCGGTGCCAGCGACCATTCGCGGCCGGGGAGGCGCGCCTTAACCTCCTGCAGCAGCCAACTGTTCCCGTCCGGGTCCTCGAACGAGGCGAACGTGTGGTAGGTGCGACCTTCCGGGTCACGCCCACCGATGCGCGGCTTCTTCCCGGTGGCGTTGAACGGGCCGCCGGCGTAGTGGAAGGCGTCGTTCACGGCTACGCCGCGGGCGAGCAGATCGTCGCGCGCGGCGTCGATCTCGTCCACGGC
>DATACQ010000615.1:0-2637 GCA_036258955.1 Binatia bacterium | reverse complement strand
GAACGAGCACTTATGCGGGCAGCTACGCGAGGTGATCAGGAAAGTCATCGGCTGGCCGCGGAACCTGTAAAATTCGGGCGAGAAGTCGCTTAAATCCGGGAACGGCAACTCGTCGATCGCATAATTCTCGCCGACGGAGTTGAATCGAAGCTTGCCTTGGTCTTTGAAGCCGAGATTAGGCACGCTCTCGATCTCAGCTTCACCCCTCAAATGACGCAGCAGCTCGACCAGAGGTTTTTCGCCTTCGCCAGAGATCACAAAATCGACGTGGGGCGACGACAAGAGCGACTCGGGCGCGGCGGAGGCGTGGGAGCCGCCCATCACCACCGGAACGTCCAATCGCTTCTTCACCCGCGCGGCGACTTCAAGCGCCTCCCGATAATAGGGGGTAAACAGAGACGAGATCCCGACCAGGTCGGGTTTTAGCTGAGCAATTTCTGTCTCGATCGCGTCGAATGTTTTGCCAAAATGAAAATACTGATGAAACGCGGAGAATGGTGACTGGTCCGCCGCCGCATAATACTGCCGCAGATAGACTAACTCCTTCGGCAGCGGCACTGTTCTCCGGCCGCAGCCTCCATGAAAATCTCTGATCGTGACCGCCACCTCCGGCAAGTGTTTGGCCACCGCTGCTTTCAAGTAGCAAAGACCGATCGGCTGTAGGCGGACATCGGTGTCGTAAAAATCCTGGATAGGCGGCTGAATGAGAAGAAGTTTGATCGAGCTGTTTGTCATATCGCCAGCAGATCTTTACAATTGCAGAAAACGATTCGTTTTTCACATTCGGGCACTGCGCATGTGACAAATGATCTGGGTTAAAGGAGAAAAAACCATATGTCGGAAGCGGGTAAGCGCTTGTTCATCGGCATTAAGATTTCGGCGGCGTTACAAAACGATATCAACAGTCCCGCGCCGGGAACCGAGCGTTATTTCCAGGGAAACAATGGAGATTATTTGCAAATCATTAATCTGGGCGAAGACAAGTTCATTGGACGCTACATCAATGATGGCTATCCGGTAACCGCGATTGCGGACGTCAGTCGTAACGTCTGCAGCATCATCAAACTGATCGCTCGCGGCCGGCGCATAGAAGAAAGCGAAGTCCACATTTACTCCGCGTAACCGGCAGTCTCGGCCGCGCGCACTTAGCCCGCAAAGTCGCCAAATAGATCCCCGCAATTCATGTGGGATGGAGCTCGGGCCTGCTGAGTAGCTACTTGAGCTCCGGCGTGTTAGGATAATACTTCCTTTAGAGCTATCCACCCTGTTCGGCACGCCTCTGAGCTTTAAACGAGCCAGAGGCTTTTTTTTAGGAAGGAGCTTGTATGACCACAAAAGTAGAGGAAGTCGTGCTCGCCGCCGGGACTTTGGTACGGCACAGAATCAGCGCTTACATCGGTAGGATCGATGGGATAACTGCCATCCAGAGCTGCTTTACCAGCCGCGGGGCTCCGGTGCCCCTTACGGCCAACAAGGAGAGCTTTCAATATCGCGTCATTGTCCGGGGCGAGCAGATGCGGCGTATCGCGCCGGTGCGTGACTTGGAGGTTCTGGCAGAGGGAACGAAGCTCGAGGCGACATGCGACGATTGCCGATCCACGTTTTCCAGTGACCCCAGTCTGATCGACAAGCCCGGCGGTATCTGCGAGTGCGGCGGTTGGATTTGTCCGGACTGTTTAGCATGTCAGCCGTCCCAGGGTGCATCGAGTGAATCCCCCCTCGCTACGTGCCCAAATCAGCGAAAGCGGCTTCTCAAGAAGGCCACACGTCAGAAACGCCCCAAGCACGCGGAATCCTCGAACTCAACTATCCCTGAACGAGCGGCGCCGAGGTTCCGTAATTGACCCGTATCTTCGCCAGATAGTGCGTCTCGGCTGGTCACGCCTACGACATCGCCGCCCTTCTTTGCTCTGATCGGAGGGTTGATCCGACGGAACAGGAAGGCAACTCTTTATCCTGCTCTACGCCACCAAGACTGTTGCCACCACTGCAGGTCATAGTAAATTCAGGCGTTATTTCGCCTGAACAGCCCTTGATGCCGGCAACGTTCACAAATAAGATGCGCCTCATGCAAGCGCAGCAGTTTTCGGCGGGATAGAACGTGAAGATCAAGCAGATCGAGACCACTAAGCTCGAAATGCCCTACAAGAGACCCTTGATTACGGCAACGAATCATTTTTCCGTCGCCCGGGGCTTGCTCGTCAAAGCGGTTATTGATGGGGGGATCCAGGGATATGGTTATTCCGATCTTTTTCCGCGAACAGGGGAAACGCCAGAATCGGCTGCGCACTGCATCGACAGCGTGTTGAAGCCGAAGGTTATCGATCGCGATCTCGAGGATTTTGGCCGTATCCGCGCGGATATGGATCACGTTTTGACCGGCAATCCCCGGGCAAAGGCTGCGATCGAAGGAGCATTATACGATGCTCTGGCGCGCAGTGTTCAGATTCCTCTTTATCTGCTGCTCGGCGGACGGTACCGCAGCGAGGTCAAGATCATCAAGATGGTCAGCGTCGGCGATCCTGATGCCATGGCCAACGAGTCCCAGCAGCTCGTCCAAGATGGAATGGCGCTCAAGCTCAAGATGAGTGGCAAGATTGAGGCGGATCTGGTTCGAGTGGCCTCCGTGCGCAAGGC
>DATACQ010000614.1:0-6732 GCA_036258955.1 Binatia bacterium | reverse complement strand
AGCCATAGTAGCTCGGAGCTAATGCGAGGAGACACTCATGCAAATCGTAACGATCTACCAAGGCGCCTCGGGGAGCGGCGAAGAGTTGGCTGAAGCGGTGGCGCAGTCCTTAGGCTATGGGGCAGTAGATCGTGAGGTTCTGATCGAGGCCAGCCTCCGGTATGGTATTCCGCAGGCAAAGCTCACCGAGATTCTCGAGAGAGAACCCACCTGGTGGGCGACATTCACCCGCAACCTCGATCCCTACCGAATTGCACTTCAGGCGGCATTTTGCGAGATCGGTAGAAATCAAGGCATCGTTTATCACGGTCACATCGGCCACGAGCTAATCCCCAAGTTTCCTCATGTGCTGAAAATCCTTTTAACAGCGCCCATGGAATTGCGCATAGAGCAGGTAAAGGCTCGTCACGGTCTCAACGAAGCGGCCGCGCGCCGGTATGTAGAAGAAGTTGATAAAGCGCGCACCCGTAGGCTCAAGGGAATGTTCAGCACCGATTGGCGTGACGCAAGCCGTTACGATTTAGTGGTTAACCTCGGGTACATGCGGCTGGATACGGCAAAACGGCTGATCATCGAAACGGCCCATGCGCCGGATTACCAGATGACGCCGGCCTCAAAGCAGGCCTTCGAGGATTTCGCGCTAGCCTCGCGAGTTAAAGCAACCCTGCTCCTCGGCAACGACTTGCCACATTCGCGCCTGGACGTGAAGGCCCACGACGGCAATGTCGAAGTGACGGGAATGATTCCCGATTGGGTATCCGACGACCACATCGCGAAGCAAGTCAGTAACATCCCCGGAGTGAAAAGCGTCAAAACAGATTTAACCAACCTTTCACCGTCGTTGGGTGTGGAATAGAAAGGCAATAGCGACTAGGCAGTAGCCAAAAGGGAACGGCCCGGACCCCTGCCCTCCCGGAGGGAGAGGGTTTCAAACTCGTGCTCGCTGCTCTTTGTACTTTGTGGCTAACTATTGCCTATTGGCTATTGGCTTTGCCTGTTAGTGCTTCGGCACAATTGGTCGACCAATTTCAGCACGTCCTCATAGTTTACAGGTTTGACCATGTGCGCATCGAAGCCCGCCTCTTGGGTTCGCTTCCGAGCGTTGTCTTCGCCCCACCCGGAAATAGCAATTAACACCATCTGATCGCCACCCGGCAATTCACGAATGGCTCGACATGCATCGTAGCCGTTTAGTTTCGGCATTCCGATGTCGAGCAGCATGGCGTCTGGACGAAAGCGTTTGGCCAGTGAAATAGCAGCCAAGCCATCTTCTGCCGTCTGGACTTGACAACCCAGGAGCTGCAACAGCATGGCGGCGCTCTTTACAGCGACTTTATTGTCGTCGGCAATCGCAATGCGCCGGCCCGGGCCGGGCACGCATTGTTCTGCTTCACTCGATCCCGCGTCCATCATGCGACTGTCCTCCTCCGGCTCCTCGATCGGCAAGTAAATAATGAATTCGCTGCCTTTGCCTAATCCTTCGCTGCGTGCTTCTATGCGGCCACCGTGCATCTCTACCAGGCGATGGGTAAGTGTCAGGCCGATGCCGAGACCACCTTCCGAGCGCTCAATGGAACGATCAACTTGGTAAAACATCTCAAACAGATGCGGCAGTTTATCGGGTTCGATTCCTCTGCCATTGTCTTTAACCGAGATCACAACCTCACCGCCCTGGCGTGTTACGTTAAGGTTGATCTGCCCGGGCTCGGGAGTGTATTTCGCCGCGTTCGTAACCAGGTTCGTGATCATCTGGCACAGGCGCACCACGTCACCTTCCAGCACGATGGGCTCGCTGGTTACCGTGATTTCAAATTGATGGCCCTGGCCGGTCATAATAGGACGGCTCGCCTCCTCGACCCGACGCATCACTTCGGCCAATTCAACCCGCTCTTTGCGCAGCTGGAGCTTGTCTTGGGTGATCCGAGACACGTCCATAAGATCATCGATCAAGCGGGTGAAGGTTTGCAGTTGTTCGTCTATGACCTGCCGAATGGGCAGCAATTTTGGTTCCGACGGGTTTATAAGTCTCAAAGTATCGACAGCAGTGCGGATGGGCTGCAGGGGATTGCGTAACTCATGCGCGAGAGTGGCAAGAAATTTGTCTTTCTGCTCATCATCAGAACGCAGTTTTTGTACCAGCCGCGCGCGCTCCTCGGACTCTTCACGTAGACGCGCCTCGCTTTGCTGTAACCGTCTGACGCTCGCTTGCAGCTCGGCGGTCCGTTCGCTGACCCGCTGTTCGAGCTCGCGATTGACCTGTTCCAACTGCCAGGTCTTTCGGTAGAGCTCCACGAAGAGGGCGACTTTCGCCCGCAAAATCTCCGGCACCACCGGCACCGGAATGTAATCGACAGCCCCGGTCTGGTAGCCTTTGACTCGGTCGAAATCGGTCATCAAAACGGCGGAGATAAAGATAATGGCGGTCTTTTTGAAGCGGGGATGCTGGCGGATCATGGCCGCGAGTTCAAAGCCGTCCATCTCCGGCATCGACACATCCAGAAGGACCAATGCGATCTCTGTTTTGAGCAGATGATCCATAGCTTCGCGCGCCGAGGTAGCCTTAATGAGATTTTCACCGAGCCCGGAAAGAATGGTTTCGTAGGTGAGCAGCTTGGCCGGCTGATCATCGACCAACAAGATATTTACTTTGGGCTCGTTCATGGTTTTGCCGTAAGCAAATTACCCGACAAATTGCCGCCGCGGCGCCACGAAAACAACTCGCCGAAATCGGCAATCAGAAGCCAGCACCCAGAACCAGCTCGGAGCGAATCGCCATACATCTCCTCTGCCAAACGAAGCACTGACGATTATATTTTACTCGTGAGGTCCAACTGTACAACTTTTCCAAACCCGAAATCCAACGGCACGCACGCAGCGCAAAACCTTGTGAGTCCGCTCTTTGCCTGCCTTTGCTGTTATCGATGCAGCCACATGCGTAAAGCCGAGAGCAGTTGCTCGGTGTTCACCGGCTTAGCAAGGTAGTCCGACGCCCCCGCTTCCAGGCATTTCTCGCGATCTCCTTTCATCGCTTTCGCCGTCAAAGCGATAATCGGCAGACGGCGAAACTCAGCATTCTCCCGCATCGCTTGCATGGTTTCATAGCCATCCATTTCCGGCATCATGATATCCATCAGCACAATGGCAAGGTCGGGCGTGGAATCAAGAATTTCGATCGCCTCGCGTCCGGTGCCGGCCGTCAAAACCGTCATGCCGCGCCGTTCAAGAACGCTGCTCAGAGCGAAGATGTTGCGCACGTCATCATCCACGACGAGCACTTTCTTGCCCACCAAGTCGTCGTCGGATTGGTGCAGGCGTTCGAGCATGGCCTGTTTTTCCGGCGGCAAATCGGCTATAACGCGGTGCAAAAACAACGCCGTTTCGTCGAGTAACCGTTCGGGGGATTCAACGCCTTTAACGACGACGCTGCGCGCCAATGTGTGCAGTCGCGCGTCTTCTTCCGGCGATAGCTCTTTACCGGTAAAGACCACGACGGGTATCTCCGCCAGAGACGCATCGTCTCGCATCCGCTCGAGGACCTCGAAACCCGACATATCGGGGAGACGCAGGTCGAGCACAACACAGTCACGGGGTTGCTCGCGCAAGGCCACGAGAGCCTCTTTGCCGGTATTGACGACCTGAATATCGACGTCGTCGTGGTGCAGCAATTCGGTAATGCTGATTTGTTCGGCCGCGTTGTCTTCAACCACCAGCAGCCTCTTTTGGCGCGGCGTTGCATAGTTTCTGATGCGTGACAGTGCTTCTTCGAGACCTTCCGTGGTGGCGGGTTTGGTAACAAAAGAGAACGCGCCGCGCGACAGCACGTGCTGGCGGTCTTCGTCCATGGTAACGATCTGCACGGGAATATGACGGGTGGCGGGATCCTGCTTCAGGTAACTGAGCACGGTCCAACCAAGAATGTCCGGCAGAAAAACGTCCAGGGAAACCGCCGTAGGACGATACTGCCGGGCGAGTACGAGAGCATCTTCGCCGCGCATCGCGACGATCACTTTAAACCCTTTATCGCGCGCCAGATCGCACAAAACGCGGGCGTAGTGCGGATCGTCCTCGACGATGAGCAACACTTCGTCGCCAGGGTGTATGTCTTCGCGGTCGTCGGGAATGGCTTCAATCCGATGCTCGCTCACCCGCACCGGTGGTAAAACTTGGGACGGGGTGGTTACGGGAATGTTGGTTTCGAGGGGTGCCGCTGCAGTGGCGGGACCGACGTAACTCTGCGGTAAGTATAGAGTGAAAGTACTGCCCGACCCGGGTGTGCTGCGTAGCTGGATTTCGCCGCCAAGCAATCCCGCTAGCTCGCGGCTGATTGCCAAACCCAAGCCGGTGCCGCCGTATTTGCGGCTGGTGCCGGCATCCGCCTGCTGAAAGGCTTCGAAGATAATCTTCTGCTTGTCGAACGGAATGCCGATTCCGGTGTCCGAAACTTCGAATGCCACAACGGAGGCAGCTGCCGAAAGTACAGGATGGTCCGTGCTCCAGCCGCCGGCAGCCGGCGAAACGCTCAAGCGCACGCCGCCCTGTTCGGTAAACTTGAAAGCGTTGGATAAGAGATTTTTGAGCACCTGCTGCACCCGCTTGGAGTCAGTGACGAGGGTACGGCTAAGCCCCGGATCTATGTTTACATCGAAAGTCAGGCGCCGGTTCTCAGCCTCGTGTCGGAATGGGCGGGCGACCATGTCGAGTAGACTGTGGAAGTGGATTTCTTCGGCATCAACAGTTACGGTGCCCGACTCGATCTTGGAGAGATCCAGAATGTCACTGATCAGGTTGAGTAGGTCGGTTCCCGCCCCATGAATGGTGCGCGCGAATTCCACCTGCTTGGGCGTGAGATTGCTGTCCGGATTTTCGCTTAGCTGTTGGCCAAGGATCAAAATACTATTGAGCGGGGTGCGCAGCTCGTGGGACATGTTGGCCAAAAACTCGGATTTGTACTTGGAGGTCAGCGCCAGCTCTGCAGCTTTCTCCTCCAGAGCGCGGCGCGCCTGTTCGATTTCCTGATTTTTGCGCTCGACTTCGACGTTCTGTTCGGCCAGCTGCTGCGCTTTTTGCGCCAGCTGCTCGTTGGTTTGCTGTAGCTCTTTTTGTTGCGTCTGCAACTCGGTGGCGAGCTGCTGCGACTGTTTGAGCAAGCCCTCGGTCTGCATCGTCGCTTCGATGCTGTTGAGAACGATGCCAATGCTGGACGTCAGCTGATCAAGGAACGCCAGATGCGATGCGGTGAAGCTGCTCAAGGACGCGAGCTCGATAACCGCCTTGACCTGATCTTCGAAAAGCACGGGCAACACGATGATGTTTTGCGGCTTAGCTTCAAACAGGCCGGAGCGGATCGGAATGCTGTCGTGTGGGAACTCGCCGATGAGCAGGCGCCGTTTGTCCAACGCACACTGGCCGATCAATCCTTCGCCGAGTGCCAGGCGCTGGGAATGGCCGTTCTGGCCATGATCGGCGTACGAGGCGAGCAACGTCATGCCGGATGTCCCTTCGGATTCCATCTGGTATATGACACCCTGCTGCGCGTTGACCAGCGGCGCCAGCTCTGAGAGAAGCAAGCGTCCGACAGTGGTCAGATCGCGCTGGCCCTGCAACATACCGGTAAAGCGCGCCAGGTTGGTTTTGAGCCAGTCCTGCTCGGTATTACGGTCGGTGGTGAGGCGCAGGTTGTTGATCATCGTGTTGATGTAGTCTTTTAATTCTGCGACTTCGCCGCTCGCTTCAACCTGAATGGAACGGGTCAAATCGCCCTTGGTCACAGCGGTGGCAACTTCGGCGATGGCGCGAACCTGGTTGGTCAAATTATCGGCCAGTAAGTTCACATTACCGGTCAAATCTTTCCATGTGCCGGCGGCGCCGGGAACATTGGCTTGACCGCCGAGACGACCTTCGACACCCACCTCGCGCGCGACGGTAGTGACTTGATCGGCGAAGGTCGCCAGGGTATCGGTCATGTTGTTGATTGTTTCGGCCAGCGCCGCGACTTCGCCCTTGGCGTTAACCGTCAGTTTGCGCTTCAAGTCGCCGTTGGCGACGGCGGTGACGACTTTGACGATGCCGCGCACTTGCTCCGTCAAATTCGCCGCCATGACGTTGACGTTGTCCGTCAAGTCTTTCCAAGTGCCGGCGACCCCCGGCACCTGCGCTTGGCCACCGAGCTTGCCTTCGGTGCCGACCTCGCGCGCCACCCGGGTCACCTCGGCGGCAAAGGCGTTCAACTGGTCGACCATCGTGTTGATGGTGTTTTTCAGCTCGAGAATTTCGCCCTTGACATCCACGGTAATCTTGCGCGACAAGTCGCCGCGCGCCACGGCTGTGGTAACCTCCGCAATGTTACGCACCTGAGCGGTCAGGTTACCCGCCATGAAGTTCACGCTGTCCGTCAAGTCTTTCCAGGTGCCGCCGACCCCAGGCACCTGCGCCTGGCCGCCGAGCTTGCCTTCGCTGCCGACCTCGCGCGCCACACGGGTCACTTCGCCGGCGAAAGAGCGCAACTGCTCGATCATCGTGTTGAGAGTTTCTTTCAGGAGCAAGATCTCGCCGCGGACGTCAACCGTAATTTTCTTGGACAAGTCGCCGCTAGCGATGGCGGTGGCAACCTCGGCAATGTTACGAACCTGCGCGGTCAGGTTACCGGCCATAGAGTTAACGTTGTCGGTCAGGTCCTTCCAGGTACCGGCGACCCCCGGCACTTGCGCCTGGCCGCCGAGCTTCCCCTCGGTG
>DATACQ010000613.1:0-2505 GCA_036258955.1 Binatia bacterium | reverse complement strand
CGGTGCGACGAACTACACTTACCCGTTCTTACGGGGCTTGTCGAAGGGTGGCCGGCGCAGAGAAAGGTTTGTTCGTTCTTCTTGTTCTCGGGTTCGGCTTCGTCATATAGTGGGGCAGCTTACGGATGAGTGAGGTTCACTATGAAGCTCCACAGCGAAAAGGCGAGTTTCCTGAAGTTGCTGACGCTCTTATTGGCGTTTTCGGCGGTGGGCGGAGCGAATAAGGCATGGGGCCAGGCGTCCTTCTATCAGGGAAAAACCATAACTCTCGTTCGGGGCAGCACTCCGGGAGGGATCGGCGAGATGCGGGTGCGCTCATTCATCCCGTACCTGCGCAAGCACATTCCCGGGCAGCCCACGATCGTCATCGATTTCATGGAAGGAGGCGGCGGGCGGAAGGCGGCGAATCATGTCTTCACCAAACCCGACGGCCTGACCATCGGCACTACACCGGGCGGGATACTCGCCAGCGCGATCCTGGGAGAAACGGGCGTACTCTATGATCTCGATAAGCTGATCTTCCTCGGCTCGACCGAAAGCGAAAGCCATTACAGCTTTTTGACCCGTGCCGAAGCCGGGTGGGATTCGCTGGAGAAGCTCCGGGCCGCCAGCGGCGTGCGAATCGGCTCTCACGCCGTGGGCCATCCGGTTTATATCACCGGGCGCTTCTTCGCCTATTTTCTCGATCTCAAGAACCCGCGCTTCATTGCGAGCTACTCATCACCCGAACAGGACATCGCGATAACGCGCGGCGAAATCGACGCCCGGTCAGAAGTTTCGCTCTCGATCGTCAAACGGCATCGAGACTGGATTGAAAAAAAGCTGATCAACCTCCATGCGGTCTTCGAGGTGCCAAAAGGAAAGAAAATCCAGGGATTCGATCACCTTCCGGATGTGGAAAGCTTCGCGAAGAATGATAAAGAGCGTCGCCTGGTGACGATGTTCCGGTTGTTGCGCGGCGCCGGCTCACCCTACTTCGTTGCGCCGGGCACTCCAAAAGAGCGCGTACAAATTCTTCAGGCGGCATTTCGTAAAGCCTATGAGGACCCGGAGTTTGAAAAAGAATACAAGAAGGCCACCGGCGATGATCCTTCGCCGATCATTCCGGAAGACTACCAAAGTGCCATCCGAGAGATACCGCGTGACCAGGAGACCATAGAACTGTACAAGAGATTCTCGGGCGCAGATCCACTGCCGAATCGGTAACAGGCGCGAGCGTGCAAACGACAGAGGAGGCGTGTATGAAGAACACGGCGCGTTTAAATCTTTTGTTGGCGGCCGCATTACTGTTGCTCAGCTCCGATGCGAACTTGCAGGAGCGGCAGAATAACATGACTTTCTTTATCACCAGCACCGGCCCCGGAAAGGGAGCCGATCTTGGGGGCTTGGAGGGAGCCGATCGACAGTGCCAACTGCTTGCCCAGGCGGTTGGAGCCGGTAATCGCAGCTGGCGCGCCTACCTCAGCACCAGCGCCGCAGATGGTAAGCCCGCTGTCAACGCCCGGGACCGGATCGGTAGCGGTCCCTGGCAGAACGCAAAGGGGGTTGTCATCGCGAGCGACATCAACGAGCTGCACGGCACGAACAAGATAAACAAGGAGACAGCACTGAACGAAAAGGGAGAGACCGTCAACGCCCGTGGCGACAAACCGAATATGCACGACATTCTCACAGGCTCGCAGCCGGACGGACGCGCTTTCCCCGGCGAGCAGGATATGACTTGTCGCAATTGGACCAGCAGCGGTGAGGGAGCCGCTATAGTCGGGCATCATGATCGCCAAGGACTGCGCGATGACGAGTCGTCTAAGTCGTGGAACTCCTCTCATGCGTCGCGCGGCTGTAGCCAGGACGCGCTGCGTTCGTCGGGCGGTAACGGGTTATTTTACTGCTTCGCCGCCAAGTAGTGAACGTCGAAAGTACCCGAGCGACAAAGGTTGCACGGCTGTGATCTCAGGCGCCTCGGAGAAGTCGTTGAGCTGGGATGGCGCAAAAATGCATCACGCCCACAAAGACGAAGAACAAAGAGATCAGAGACTGGATTCGTAATAACGCTGAAGCGGCGAACGATTGACGATCTGTTTGACGGACGACCCCTGTTCCAGCAGCAATCGAGCGTATAGGCGCCTCAGGCGCGTGGCTTCGCTGATCCGATTCGTTTAGCCACTTGAGCGTGGGCGAGGACAACTTTGGGGTCGCGCTGCAAAGCGGCCAGATAGCGCTCCGGAAACTCGCCCTCACTTGTTGCCGGGATCAACAAAAATACCGCCTGATTGATTAAAGCGTCCACGCTGTCAGCTGTCAAAGCTTCCTCTCCGTCGAGGGCCTCATCGATCGCGACAATCAATTGAGAAACGGGCCGCAGCCATGCAAACCACGGATCGTTGGTGAGCAGCTGGAAAAAGTGATGCGGCGAACGGATCGATCCGACGCTAGATTCATAGACCAATCGCTCGGAGTCGATCAATGTCTTATGCAGGCGGAGCAAAGAGTCACGGAATTCCAGCA
>DATACQ010000612.1:0-2420 GCA_036258955.1 Binatia bacterium | reverse complement strand
ATCAAGCGAATTATCAAGGCTGGGATAAAGGCCAATAGCTATATCCTCCAGAACCGCGAAAACACGATTCAAATAATGATCGACTGGTTGAAAGTTGATAAAGAAATGGCAGCGGCTACCTATGATTCGTCGTTAAAGACCTTTAACGAGGAATCATAGGTAGCCGCTGCCATTTCTTTATCAACTTTCAACCAGTCGATCATTATCTGAATCGTGTTTTCGCGGTTCTGGAGGATATAGCCATTGGCCTTTATCCCAGCCTTGATAATCCGCTTGATCTCATCCGGCCTTTCTTTGATCTTCCTTGCACTCACCACGATGCCGCTGACGGGGTAACTGAAAAGTTCGTCGGCTCTCGTAAGCACGACGAATCCCATCTTCTTGCCGAGGAAATCCGTCGGAGGAGAGCCCAATGTGGCTGCAGTCAAGCCCTGGCGCACAGCAGCGAATCGAGACTCGAGAGGACCGTTGGCCAGGAACTTTATCTCGCGATCCGGGTCGATCCCGAAATGCTTGAAGATCAACTTCGCTACGACCTCAAGGGCTCCACCTAAGATATTCAGCCCAATTGTCTTACCCCTAAGCTCTTGAACCGACTTGAGTTCGGGTTTGGCAATGAGCGCAATGGGAGCGCTCGGCATGTAGCAGGCCACGACCTTGTCCGGCAATCCGCGGATCGCGGCGGAGATCGCAGGGGCGATCACTGTATAATAATCGAGTTCTCCGCTAACCAAGGCCGCCATTGCGACGGCAGCATTTATCCTGATGAATTCGGCTTGAAGACCTTCGTTGCGAAAGTAGCCGCGCTTCTCGCCCAACGGCAGAGAAACAAATGGAACAGCCAGGTCGGGAAAGCCAACCCTGATCTTTTCCACGGCATGAGCCGAGGGGCTGAAAATAGAAATAGTGAGCAACAGCGCAAAGATTTTACTCATGATGCAACTCCCCGCTTTCCCTATCTACTGCCTTCAGCTGCAGACGGTGCTCAGCATTTCGCGGGATTTTTTCGCGGCGTATCTCTCTTGCGTTTCGATCAGCTCATAAGGAAGTCTGAGATATCATCCGTTAACGAGGTCTTGTCAACCCCATGCCCGTCATTGCTGCCCCCACGCTGGGTCGAACCAACATATTGATTCACCTCGAGGATCCGACGACGCCCAGCGCTTCCCGACCTGGAGAGAACAGTCCGGCGTGCTCGGCATCCGATTGAATATCGCCGGCGAGCAGGCTCGATAACTCACCGACGGATCGCACGATCGCGCAGTGGCGCGCACTTTGGCCCAGGCGATTTGCGAATGGACGCGGCCGCTCAGGCCGAAGTTCGCTGGCGATGAGTTTGCGACTATGAATTCAGCGATCGTGATGATGCGATCGGCTACTCGTTCCGGGCGCTCGATGAACGCCGGTGGCATCCCTGAGAACGCCGGAAATCAGTTAAGGACTAGCCTTGATCTGACCCGCGGCCGGTCCAGACGCTGTCCGGATCTTTGTGCGGCGAGCCACACAATGGCACGCGCACAGCGGTGTGGGCCTGTTTCGCGGATGTAAAAGGTGGCAGAGCTTATCGACTTTGAGGCGCGACGTTGGGCGTATCCACTTCGCTGTTTTTCCATTTAGCGTATTCTTCCGCCCGTTCTTTGGCCCTCGCCCCGGAAAAAAGCGTCGAATAAACCTCGCCGTCGCGCTCTATCGCCGTCACGACAAACGCGCCGCGGGTTTCCTCTGATTCCTGCACTTCGTACTTCATAAGACTATTCTAGCTTTTTAAACCCGGTATGTTAGGGGGAAAGCGAGTTTTTCGGACGAGGTCAAGGAGTTTGTGGCGGGTCGGAGTGTTAGTTTTAGAATAAGACGGACGGGCCAGGTCTTTACTTTTGCTGTCTTGACCGACGCCACCACAGTAGTGCCTATTTGCCACTCATTGCACGACGGCTGATCGATGGATGGGGAGGTGGGATTGGCTGGGGAATTCGACTCAATAGCAGAATCATTTCCGCTTGTAGCCGTACAGCCATTTTGAGGTGGTCCTTCCGCCGTTGCGGGTGGTGTGGTAGGTGCCTGCGGGAATGAGAAACTCCTCGCCTACTCTCAGGCGGTATTTTTGCCCATTCATCTCGAATTCTTCTTCGCCTTCGACGAGCATCACCAACTCATCGGTGTCATGTACGAAGTCGCTCCACACCCGCCCCGGCGGATCGACCCAAAGATCGCAAGAGAATCCGCGCGCCGCCCAGTTGTTTTTGACCTTCATTTGATCCACTGATCGCATGAACTCTATTGTCCGGAAGTTTCAATCTTTGCCCAAAAGGCTAGCAGGATGGCTGGGACATTTCGGCATAACGCAGCCGGACGACACGAGCGATGCCCTTTAGTCTATCCTCCCAGTCTTAACTGCATGTGTTCTTGCGGCAGCAAACCGT
>DATACQ010000611.1:0-2099 GCA_036258955.1 Binatia bacterium | reverse complement strand
TTGATGCACGCTCCTTATATCGAACATTCCGAAGGCATAGCAAGGTGCAGAAGTACCCGCGACGAAATGGTTGAGAACAAAGCCGCGCTGGGCAAGTAACTCCTATCCAGGACTGTCGTTTAACCTTTCGGCTTGATGACTCGCACCTTGAACCGTTGCGGCCTATGCTCCAGCACTTTGATTTCGGGAGGCAAATTAAAGCTCAATGGGAGCCAATGCTCGCCGGGCGCCAGTCCTTCCGTATCCACGAAAGCCTGAGTAGGGCCGAGTTCCAGAGCCTCCAACACATCGCCGGGTCCGGCCAGGCGTAACGTGACCGAGCCAGGGCTAACCATAATAGAGTCGGCAGTACCGTCCTTTGCTTGCACCTTCACGGAGCTAAATTCCTTGACGAGAGTCGCCGCCTCGACCGTGACGACCACTTCCACCTGTTCAGGGGCAAAGTCCAAAGGTTTGCCTTCGGTGGAAAGCCGGACGGTTCGCTTGACAACGCCGCGTCCAGGTTCGAGCTCAAACGGGACAGTCTCCGCCAGTGCGAGATTGCGGACGTCATCCGCAGGTCCCCGCACGGAAACTTTGTCCGGCTTGACCGACATCGACGCAATCTCAAACGTTTCGGGAAGCTTGCTAGCAAAACGCACGGAGACGGGCAGAACTCTTCTAAGCACGGGCTCAATGCGCAAATTGATCAGAGGTGGCGTGATGCGCGCAACCGTGACGCCGCGCGGAATGTTGAGGGAGCTGCTACTCAGGGGAAAAGCTGCCGAACCCGGCTTTGCCGCACTCAGGTCGAGGGGCAGCTTGAGAGTCTCTGCGTCGAAAGTCGAAACCAGCCGGCGTGGACCGGACAGACGCAGCACGACAAAGTCCACGCGGTTGTCCATGAGCATCAGCCCGGCTGGCAGGTTTCGGACTTCCACCGGTACTTCGATGGATCTCTCAATGTCACGTTGACCGGCAAGCCACAGACCTAGCGCGATAATGAGCGCCAGAAACTTTAGCCCCAGGTTGCTGGCGGTAAGGCCTACGATCTTGTCCCAGAGAGCTTTCACGAGCGAATGAGGCGATGCAGCGCTGTGCGCAAATGAGCGCCGTCGACGTTTTCAGTGACGTTGCCGCCGACGACCAGCGCAATGGTTCCTTCCTGCTCCGATATGACGATAGCTACTGCATCCGTCTCTTCTGTGACGCCCAAAGCGGCGCGGTGACGGGTGCCCCAGGTATGGCGCAGGTTCGGGTTGGTGCTCAGGGGCAACAGACAACGGACCGCGGTGACCCTGCCCTTTTGAATCACCAGCGCACCGTCATGGATCGGCGAATTGGGCAAAAAGACACTGATAATTAGCTCGCGGCTAACGCGCGCATCGAGCCGGGTGCCGATCTCCATGTACTCATTGAGCCCGACCTCACGCTCCACCACCACCAAACCGCCGACACGCTGCTCCGCCAGCGCCACCGCCGCCTGAGCAATCTCTTCGGCCAGATCTTCGCGCCACTTACCGGTGCGTTCGGCCGCGCTCGTGGTAAAGCGTGGCGCCGCGCCGACTTGTGTGAGCGCGCGGCGTATGTCGCTCTGAAAAATGACGATAATAACAAGTATGATGGACCCGAGAAAATTGTCGAGTATCCAGTTTAGAGTAAAGAACCCCAACGCTCGCGAAACGAAGAACGCCAGCATGATCATGGCCAACCCGGTCACCATCTGCATGGCTCGACTGCCACGGAGAATATGTAGCAGCCGGTAAACCAGGAAGGTGATGATCCCGATATCGATGCCATCCTGCCAGCGGAGTTGACCGACGATTTCAAGCATGCGGATTCATAGATTAGGAAAGGAGGAAAAAATGTCTCCTTGTCTCCTTATCTCCCCTTCTCCGTGTCTCTCACTCTCGCGAGCTCCCTGTCGCGATAGCGGATAGCATCCGCAATGCGCACCGCGCGCACCGTCTCTCGGACATCATGCACCCGGAGCATGTTGGCTCCGTTCAAAACTGCTGCGACGGCGGCAGCAAGACTGCCCTCCAGACGTTCGTCCGCATCAACACCGAGTATCTTTCCGATGAACGCCTTCCGCGAAGCTCCAACCAAAACCGGTCGCC
>DATACQ010000610.1:0-2516 GCA_036258955.1 Binatia bacterium | reverse complement strand
GGCGGCTTGCGCGGGTGTTTCGCGAGTGAAAGGACGGTTTATTGACATGGCTGTGGCGATTCAGATAGGTTTTTATTTGTGATCTCACGGCGCGCCAATCGTCGTGGGAAAAGGCGTTCGACATCTGGCGCAGCAAAGGAGAGAGCAAGCGGATCATGGCCAATGCTACGGGAACGGCAGCTTCGAATAGGGCGGTGCTTCAGTGGGTGAAGGAAGTTGCGGCACTCTGCCAACCGGACAACGTCCACTGGTGCGACGGTTCTGAAGACGAAAAAGAGCGGCTTACTCAGATCGCTATCCAATGCGGCGACTTGATGCCGCTTAACCAGCAAGCTTTGCCGGGTTCCTATCTGCATCGCAGCGCCCTCAACGACGTGGCCCGCACCGAAAATCTTACGTTCGTCTGCACCGAAGATCCCGAAGATGCCGGGCCCAACAACAATTGGATGGCGCCGGCGGAGTCCTACGACAAGCTTGCGAAGATCCTGCGCGGCGCCATGCGCGGTCGCACGATGTACGTCATCCCGTTTCTCATGGGACCGTCGGGCTCGCAGTTCAGCAAAGTCGGCGTTCAGGTAAGCGACAGCGTCTACGTTGTGCTCAACATGCGCATCATGACGCGCATGGGCCAAGTCGCTCTTGATCACTTGGGCGATTCCGATGATTTTACACGCTGCCTTCATTCCAAGGCCGATCTCGACATCGAGCGGCGATTCATCTGTCATTATCCGCAGGACAATACCATCTGGAGCGTAGGCTCAGGGTACGGCGGGAATGCTTTGCTGGCAAAGAAATGCTTGGCCTTGCGCATCGCCAGCAAGCTCGGTCAGAAAGAAGGCTGGCTCGCCGAGCATATGCTTATTGTCGGCGTGGAGAGTCCCGACGGCGAAATCTCATACGTTTGCGGCGCGTTCCCCAGCGCCTGCGGCAAAACGAATCTGGCGATGTTGGTGCCGCCGCCGAGTATGCCCGGGTGGAAGATTCACACGGTGGGAGACGACATTTCGTGGCTCCGTGTCGGTGATGATGGCCGGCTGTGGGCGATCAATCCCGAGGCAGGATTCTTTGGCGTAGCTCCGGGCACGGGATCGAAAACGAACCCAAACGCCATGCGCACCGTGAGACGCGACACGATTTTTACAAACGTGGCTCTGCGTTCCGATGGCACTGTCTGGTGGGAAGGGCACGACGATCCGCCGCCTAAGAATGCCCGCGACTGGCGCGGTAGGCCCTGGGACCCCGCCAGCGGCCTTCCGGCGGCGCATCCCAACGCGCGGTTTACGGTCTCCATAAAGCAGTGCCCGACTTATTCGCCCGAGTGGGAGAATCCCCAAGGTGTGCCGATCAGCGCGATTCTTTTTGGCGCGCGTCGGCAAAAACTCGTGCCCTTGGTTTATCAGTCCTTCAATTGGCAGCATGGGACTTTTCTTGGCGCTACCTTGTCGTCGGAGACCACTGCCGCCGCTACCGGTGCGGTCGGCGTTGTGCGCCGCGATCCCATGGCCATGCTGCCATTTTGCGGTTATAACATGGGCGACTACTGGGGACATTGGCTCTCGATGGCCAAGCGCGCTGCTCATCCGCCGCAGATTTTTCGTGTCAACTGGTTTCGCCGAAACGAGCAAAATAAATTTATTTGGCCCGGCTTCGGCGACAATTTGCGGGTGCTTCGTTGGGTCATCGAGCGCTGCAAAGGCGTCGGCGCTGCTCAGGAAACCCCGATCGGGTATCTTCCCACGCCCGCCGCGCTTAATGGCGGCGGGCTCAAGGTTTCACATTCGGATCTCAATCAGTTGCTCAGCATCGACCGCGAAGGGTGGCGGCAAAATCTCAAGAGCCAGAGCGATTACTTTGCCACTTTCGGCGATCATCTGCCGGGTGGTATCAAAGAGGAACACGCAGCGCTAGCGAAGCGGCTGAAATCGTAGCAGCGTCAAAGACTCTGTCCAGCGGTTGATTTTTGCTGTTCACGCTGATCTCGCCCGCGGCTGTCGCGAACCAGTTTCGAGTCTTAATAGGGGAGGTATGGCATGGCGAGAGGACATCACGATATCGGCGGATTGCCCGACGCGGGCCCCATCGATCAATCGCAACATGAGCTGGCGGATTGGGAAGTACTCGCGGATGCCATCAATCAGGCCCTGGGCGCCAAAGGCATTCGACGCACTGATGAATTGCGCCGTGTGCGCGAAGAAATGGACTCGGAGGCTTATCGCGGAATGAGCTATTACGAACGTTGGATCGCCAGCATGGAAACCATTCTGCTCGAGAAAAAAATCCTCACCCGCGACGAGATCGACCGCAAACTCGCCGAATTTGAGAAAAAATGGGGCGAGCCATGAGCGAGACCCAGTCGAAGTTCAAGCGGGGCGAGCGGGTGAAGGTACGCTTCGAAGACCGGCCGGGCCATATTCGCACGCCCTGGTACATTCGCGGCAAGACCGGTTGGGTTGAGCAAATCCACGGAGAATTCTTAAACCCAGAGTCGCTCGGCCACGGCGGTAATGGACTACCGA
>DATACQ010000609.1:0-2127 GCA_036258955.1 Binatia bacterium | reverse complement strand
TTCGGACCAAGAACGTCCATCTGGAGAAAGTTTCGTCTACAAGTCTTGTCGACCCACTCGTCCCACCCAAAGCCGCTTAGCCCGTACGAATCGGTAAACAGGGCTTTGTCCCCATCAGGAAAGATCAGCGACACGGCGATTGTGTCTGCGGCCGAGGTCTTTTCGGGCTTACACTGGCCCCCCATGCCGAACACGACTTCAGGCTCCCCGAATATACTGCGCAAGAAATCCAGGCTGTGGGAATTTTCCCATAACGGGCCGCCGCCTAACTCGTGGTCAACATTCCAACTGGGCCCCCCGGCCCACGCATTATAAATTTCTCGCCAAAAAACCGGTCTTCCGATCTCGTTATTTAAAATAGCCTCACGTATTCTTCGGCGCTCTTCAGAAAATCGCAAAACGTATCCTACCTGCAGGATCACTCCGGCATCATGAGCCGCTTGAATCATACGGCTGCATTGCTCTGAAGTCATCGCCAATGGCTTTTCACAGAAAATGTGTTTGCCACGACGTGCAGCCTCAATGGCGATCTCCGGATGAAAAAACGGAGGTGTGCAAATCAACACTGCGTCTAAATCATCCCTGGTGAGAAGTTCCCGGTAGTCCGTATAGCCGTGCGGCACGCCAAAATTCTTGCGTGCGGCCCAGACACGTTTCTCATTGATATCGGAGACGGCGACAATCTCTGCGCCTTCAATGCGTTCCGCCGGTGTTTCTGCCGGCGGCTGATCTTTGCCTAAAAGACGGCGTGCCAGCCCGCGTCCGGTTTCCAGGATGCTCCTTCTAATCGGCCGCTTTTGCTCCTCTTCTGTCTCACGATAACCTTGAATCAGTGGTAAATGTTGGTCCTCGGCGACTTCGCCACAGCCAACAATTCCTACCCGAACTGTCTTCATCCTTCTTGTCTCCTGGTGCTTATGTCGAACGCCGGAGCGTCAGTCTACGAGCTCGGTCAAACCGCCGACTACGCGTTTCACCAGCCCGTCGTTTCTGTTGTACCACTTGTGATCGAAAATATGCGCCATGAAAAACATCTCGGGCCACCACGAGTCCGCATAAGGTGGCGGTAGGAAGTGTTTTAACCCGTAAATGGGCGAAATCTTTCTCATGGGATGAGTCGCGTTGAAGTCGGAGATGGCCAGACGCTCCCCGTTGAAATCAGAATACGTGAAACCTGTGATGTCGTCGAAGTAGCAATGGATTCTTGGCAGTAGCAAGTCTTCTTCAGCGTCCAGGAGCCGAAACGCCTGCATGGTCGAAGTGTAGTAGTCCAGATCAAAGGAAACAAAGCCAACGGGGGAAGGCTTGGATGCAATAAACTTGGGAACCGTTTCTTCAACCAGACCCAGCACCAGTTGAGCTCTTTGCAAGCGCCTCTGGAGCTTGTCCTTGTCCATGGCGTAATATCCGGGCGACCATAGGTTAGGGCAATCGCGGTAGTCCAGCGGCTTTGGCAGCCCGGCGCCGGTGTCGAAACCAAACACGTCGATGTGTATGCCGAAGATCGGCTCCACCCGGGCAGCAATTCGCTCCAGGGCAACAAGGCCATTGCCACCAGCCACGCCGAACTCCATGACCGATATGCGCTCTAACCCAAGTGCCTTACCGAGATGGGCAGCCTGCAACACGCCCCACGCGTAAAACGGCCGTTCAGCGCAGCCGGGCTCGGCGGATAACTTCGTCAAGATTGAATTTAGCCAGAAGTACGCGAACTCATCTTGATCGTCCTTGCCGTTTTCGCCCTCAGTCGATATTGCGTTAGACTCTTCTTCCAGTTGTCTGAGATAGCTCCGCGCCTTGCGGATTACACCCCCGATTGCTCTTTTAACCGCCTTTTCGACCATTCTGTTCCTCCGACTTTCGAGTTACTAACCGCGAGCGTGATTATGTTCTTCCCCATCGGCGGTTGTTGTGGCAGCACGGTCCAGGCGCACGCAGTCGGTCAACACGTGGCAAAGCAGCGCATGAGCGCTCTCCACCAGGCCGTAGGCTCCTTTTTCTGTGCGAAGCCAGAGGCATTCGTCGACTTTGTTCTTGAGCGCACCGCCGTCAAATCCGAGGAAGCCGACGGTTGCTACACCCCGCTTGCCGGCCAACTCGACGGCTTGGATCAGATTAGGTGAGTTT
>DATACQ010000608.1:0-2324 GCA_036258955.1 Binatia bacterium | reverse complement strand
CCATAGTTCCGCCATCAGCGCTTGGGATTCGACGGTCAGTTCCTGCAAGAGTTGCCCCAATATTTTGTCTTGCGCCTCCTTGCTGTCCAGAGCGGCTTGTTTATCTCGAATCTCTGAGTCTTTGACCTCAAGAATGGCATCGATCGCCTGGAGCCTGTCTTCGAGCGAAGTGATGGCCAAGCGCGCCTCATCCTCATGCTGTCTCAACTCCTCGTCTCTCGCCTGCAGCAAATTTTCCTTAGTCTTCAGCTCCTGGCGCAGAAAACTGATTCTGCCTTGTTGCTGCTCGGCGAAATCACGAAACCGCGCTTCGGCTTGTTTCATGGCGCTCGCGACTTCATTAAAGCGCGCGTTGAGCCCCTCTACCTCGCCCAGTAGCGCCCGCGCGCGGTTCTGACAATTTTCTAGTTGCTGTTCCTTGTCGCTTAGAGCAGCCTCCAGCGCATCGATCTTTTCTTTGGTGATGGCCTCGCGTTCGCGGAGCGTGCGGTCCCGTGCCTCGAGGGCTTCCGATTTTTCCTTGAGCTGAAGGCGGAGGCTGGTGAGTTCCGCGCCCGCCATTTCTTCGAGCTTGGAGGCGTGGCGCGCTTCGCGCAGGGCGGCGTCACACGCGCGGCCCGCGAGCATTTTGAAGTCTCTGATCAATCCGAAGAGCAAGTTGGCTTGCGAGCCCAGTTCTTTATGAGGCTCACACCCGGCTTGATGTTGCTCGCCGGCTTTCACATTGGCTGCTTCGCCGTTTTGAACGACACCGTGATGATCAGACCCGTTAAGGTTCGTCACCTCTGAAATCTCAAACAGCGCGTTTTCTTCAACCATGCACTTCTCCTTCTAAAGTCGTTTTCGTCGGGCAAGGGACGCCGCTGGAGCGAAGCAAAGGCTGTTCCATCGAGAGCGTATAGCGGCACTTCTAATTACGCGAAGGAATTCAGCTGCCAGAAGCGGCTAAAATCTTCGAGGCGCGCTGACGCTTTGGATTAGTTTTGACGCGCCGTCGGGTTTTTGACAGCGCTCGGTTATGTTGAGCAACAAGACGGTGATTTACGAAATTTGAGGCTCCCGCTTTGCGGGACAGGGCAGGGGTGAGGGCATCTTCAGGCGCCGCCACATGAGATACAGCCAGGTGCAGATAACTGAAATCGCGGGATCTCAGTCAGCCAGTGCCAAAGCCCAACGAGGAGCGTAGCCGCTGCGCGCCCACCAGAGTCTTTGTTTGTTGCGTTGGAAGCACAGCAGAATGGAGCTGTGGAGTGATTCGGTAACGGAGTTCCGAGCGGGAGAAGAGAAGGATCAGTTAACCTTGAACCTTGAACTTTGAACATTGAACGTCGGCGTGCAACCGCCCAATCATTTACCGGCCAGCTCGCGCCGCACTTCACGCAGCAGCCGGAAGTCTGCTACTCGCTCAATGGGAATGTCACCAATGTCCTTTTCGGTTCGGCGAATAAGATCGAAGTGGATGTTGAGCTGCTTTTCGCCGATGATCCCGTCTTCGTTGAGCGCCTTGATGATAGCCTCGTAGGACCCCCGTGCTATGTCGTTCTTGATCTTCCATTCTTTCTCGATGATTTTTACGGTCTCGTCGGGATTCTCTTTGGCGAAACGAAGGCCGCGGTAAATCGAGCGGACGACTTTCTTAACCTCTTGTGTGTTCTCTTTGATGCGTTTCTCCGTGGTCGTGTAGCCGTTGCTGGCAAATTCCACGGCATCGCCGACAAAAGCGATTTCATGATAACCCTCTTGTTTGAGTATCGCGACCGCCGGAACTGGGACGATGATCGCGTCCGCGGCGCCTGCTTTCAACGCGCCGACACGCGTGCTTTCGTTCCCGAACTGGAGCAAGACCGTGTTTTTTTCGTCAATGCCGTGTTGTTTCAGGAGCAAGCGCGCGGAAAGATCGGAAGTGCCGCCGAACGTGCTGACGCCGATCTTCTTGCCCTTCAACTCCGCCACCGTGCGGATTTCTTTTTGACCGACGAGATAGTACATAGGGCGGTCCGCCCCATAAAAAATCGCCTTGAGCGGCGCGCCGCGAGCGGCCAACCGGAGTCCGGAATCCGCCAGCCCGTGGTACTGCACCTCGTTTAGCAGCAGCGCATTGTGCGCTACTGTGGGCACCAACCGAATCAGCTCGAGATCGATATTCTCCTCTTTGAAAAAGCCGCGATGGATTGCAACGATGAGCGGCAGGTATCCCATGGAGTTTCCAGGAAGCGCGAAGCGCACGCGATCGGCCGCCACTGCCGCCGGCGAGTGCAGGGCGGCAATCATTGCTAGCAGCACAATGGCTCCGGATACGATTTTATCAATGCGGCGCCGCATGG